>NZ_JBMOWC010000002.1:0-228568 GCF_049310765.1 Bacillus sp. PSXD-155
AGGGTCTTGTAAGCTCTCCACGGTGACCACTGCTTGCATATAATGAAGATTCAATTGACACAATCTTATTATCAAACTTCGTGATAGATAGAGAGTCCATTTTTGGATTGATCCATTTTTTCATGTATTTCACCTCCTTTAGGCGTTCCAATTCATAACTAAAGCATCAATATTTCAGGAGGCTTGTAGTGTCGAAAATTGGATATGCTTTTGATAGGATAGTAATAATCGAAATCAAAATTAATATCAATGTCAAATTCAGTTTCTATTTTCGATATAGGAATAAGAACTTTTGTATTAGGATTGGTGATTTGTTTATAGATATACTTCTTCCCGTAGGTCTTACTACCAATAATTGTTGTATCCTCATCGCTTTTAAATCTATCGGTGAATAACTCTGCAGAGCTGCAAGTTGAGTTTGAAACAAGTATATATTTATGATTAATAGAATATTTATTGCATATATTATTAAACCAATTATAGAAATCAATCATTTTATGTAGTTCTCCACCAAAATTGATTCTTAAATCTACAACTACATTTTTCTCATAAATAGTTTCATCAATTTCTGGAATGATATCAAAACTGATGCATTGTATAAAAAAATAATTATTACTTGCAAAGTTTTTGTAAACTATCTTATTCCAATCTAAGTCTTCCAAAGTTAGTATCCACTGGCTACCGTTGTTGAATTCAACCAGATTATCACCGACTAACCAACTACTAATAACATCCGGTGGTTTACCGTTAACTTTAACGATGACATTGGATTGTATCTCTTTTGGTAATGGTGGATAAATGTCTATAATATAAATTTTAGAATTACTTTTACTAACGAATATACCGAATTTTTCAAGGAATTTTTCTAAAGTATCTCTTTCTATAGTTATCACTTTAGACATGACTGACAGACTCCTTAGATACATAATTTGTAAAATCATATTTAATATCAAATCTATCGTATATATCTTTAGGCGTATTATGAGAAATAACTATGATAGTTTTATCTTTAATATTTAAAAGCTCATCCCAATATATCTGACTATTAAGGCGATCCAAATTAGATGTAGGTTCATCAAATATCAAAGTTGATCTATTTGACATTAATCCCCTCAATATAAGCAATCTTCTTTTTTCGCCACTAGAAAGTTTTGTTACATCCTCACTTAAAAGTTTCTCTTCAGATAAAAACCTCTTCATGTAAATGAATTCTTCTTTGCTATATTCATTTCTTAACAAGATATTAAATATAGGCGATTCATCAAAAAGATTATTGTCAGTCATGACATACATAATGTCCTCAAATGGATTACTATTAATCTTAAGGTTGTCATGGTCATAACAGATTTCTCCAGCATTTTTATTCTTTAACAAACCAAGTATTGATTCTAAGAATATAGATTTCCCTAAGCCACTTTGCCCCGTAATGATATGTGTTTTATTTTTTAGGAAAGCTATATCCTTGTAATTGAAAATAGTATTATCGAATTTTAAAGATATTTTCTTAGTAGAAATTGAATTTTGATAATCAATGATTGTTTCTCTTTCATCCACTTCTGAGCAAAGGATCGAACTGATTTCCTCTCTCAATTCCTTCGTACTGTTTATATTGTTAATACTTCTCGAAAGTGATAGAATCGGCATACTTAATTGCTCTACCAGTCCTAGAAGGGTAATAGTAACACCAGGAGTAATATGCCCCTTTATAATTAATAAAGTAGAAATAGCCAGTATTATGAAATGCGATACATATGATAGTAACGAATATAGGGCATTTAATGTTACTTTATAATTCTCAGTTGTTAACCCAGCCTCCCTTTCTTTATTAATTATTCTTTTTGATTTATTAAGAAAAATAACATCCGCATTTAAAACTCTTACGTACTTTAGATTGTCTAGTAGGTTTTTAAAAAAATTCAGGTTATCGCCCTTTTGATTTAGGAATTTTTTCTCCAGATTAGCCAACTTATCTTTAAATACTCTAGTTAATAATAATGGTAAAAACATGAATGCAATTACAACCAAACCAATATAGACATTTATAATTAATAAGGATGTTGTAACGAATACTATTCTCAGTGATAAGTAAATAGCATCAAAAAAACTTCTGTAATATAGAAACTCTAAGCTGTCAACCACATTAGTTAACGTGTTTAAACTATTTTCTTTTGTCTTTTTTATATTTGTGAAGTCTTTAGTTTTAAGTACATTCTTAATAATAAGACTTTTTTGGTTTGCAAAAGTATTTCTAATTAAGTAATTTTCGTACACCCATTCAAAAAAGTAAAAAAGTACTTCTATCATTATTAATAATCCGAATACCAAAATATATTTATATACATTACTTAAATTATGATCAAGTGCTCCTTGAAATAAATCTCCTTTAACGAATTGAATAACTGTTCCAATAAGCGTTGAAACAACTAGAATTAAAATCAACAGAAAGGTATTTTTATTCTTAATACCAAAAATCATAGAATTCTTCATATATATAATAATCCTCCCATTTTATTCTTGTTTAAATAAAGAGAGTAGCAATAAAACCTAAAACATCAATCCATCTATTCGTTTTGAATCCTCCTTTTACTACTTCCACTTGCTTTTTGTTTAGATTTTCTCGAAAAACAAGTTTGCTTACAAGATTAATGATAGAGGATAAATCTTGATTTAGCGGCAAGATGTATACAAATATATACATGTAAGGAAGTGTTTATTTATATATTTTTATATGAAATTCGCAATAACTACCCACTTATCCATATTAATAAATTGTATATTGTAAAAAATATAAAACATCAATCCATCCTCCCATTTTGAATCCCCCTTTTTTACTTTCACTTATTTATATTTAGTTTTTTCCGAAAAACAAGTTCACTCACAAGATTGATGATAGCGAATAGATCTTGATTTAGTGGTGAGATGTATATATTTATGTCTCCGGAAGCATTTGTTTATGTAAAATTCACAATAACTACTCACTTATCCATATCTATAAATTGAAAATTATAATAACTTATAAAATATCAATCCATCCTCCCATTTTGAATCCCCCTTTTTTTATCTCTTTACAGATTTAATTTTTGAATTATTTTGAATTAACAAATTGTTTATAAGGTTGATGATAGACAATCGAATTGATTTAAAGGTAAAATGTATATAAATATACACATTTTGGGAGGTAATTACTTGTTTGGCCCTACAATTGAGAAGATAAGAGAAGGTAAAAAGATTAAAATAAAGGATCTTTGTGACGGTATTGTATCTAGAGCAGCTTATCATCGATTTGCTATCGGACAATCTGACACTAGTATTCTGAATCTATCTTTATTTATGGATAGGTTGCAGATTTCCCCTGATGAGTTTTTTCTAATTCATAACAACTATGCTAGCGATAAGATAGTTTCATTTTTAAAAGAATTATCACGAGCATACAGGGTACAAGACCTTCAAGGAATACGCTCTTTGAGAAGTAAATTAGAGGCAGATTTTACTGGTGTAAAAAAAGAACATTTGACGGAACTTCTAAACTTTAGAATTTGTAGATTGGTGGGGAAAGATGTAAACGGAGAAAATAGTGAATTATTTAAATATTTGGTTAATACTGAGTTTTGGACTCACTATGAGCTTGTTCTATTTACAAATAGCATGTATGTATTTTCATTAGAGTTAATTGATGCTCTTCTTGTGCGTTGTATTCAAAACTTCAAGAAATATAGTCAAGTTAGACCTTATGGGAATGAGAGCTTTAGACTTGTGGTAAATGCCCTAATTTTATCATTTGAACAAAAAAATTCTTTTTACACCAACAAATGGGTTGATTTACTAGGAACGATAGAGCTAAATGATAGTGACTTCTTCGAAAAAACACTATCTAAAATATTCAAAGGATTCTATGAAATAAATATTAACAACAATCGAAAAAACATTTCAGAAATAATAAAAACAATTGAGTTTGTTGGACATATCGAAGCAGATGAACACGAGATTATGTTTACTCGTATGTTGGATTACATACTTGAGCATAGTGATGTAGAAAAAGGAAATTACGTTTATGAGAGTTAACCTATAATCCATTTAATGTTATAAACTAATTCTTTGGGGGAATATATAATGTATAAAATGATACCTTACACAAAAGTTAGAACAGTAAATCAGCCAACTAGCAAATCAATTCACGATAGTTGGCTTGACAAAAAACTTTTTACTGGTTCCAGAAGTTTATACGACCAACTGCAAAGAAACGAAAACCTTCAGAAAGCTACAATAGCGAAAAGGAAATACATAAATAGATCTAGATATAGAGCTACGCCTTTTGGTTTGTTTTCTTCGGTAAAATTATGCGAGATGTCTGAAGTAAGTAACCCGAAAAACCAAATGATTATTCAGAACGATTACAAAGTGTATACAAGTATTGATTCAGAATGGATTCATAAGTTTATTTCAAATACGAAAAGTGAAAATTTAGATAAACTAGCGGTGTGCTGGAATAATAATGTTATATATCAAAACTCTAATTATATATATAACACTTGGACACCAGATGATAAGAAAAAGTTCAGTAGTAATAAAATTCATGTGAATAATCTTATTGAATGCATTCGAGATAATTCGAAAAACTTCTTAACCCTTGAAGAACTTTCAGAAAAACTGGAGAAAAATAACAACATCCCTCTACCAAATCATATTTTATTAAGTGTAGTGAAGCAGTTGGTAAAAGGGGGCTATTTAATTACTGATATTGATAATTTAACTTTTGTTCAGAATTTTGAACTTCTCATTCGGTACCTTAAAAAGAAAAAATATAGTTTTCCAGAGGATACAATAAGTAAAGCAAAAAATATGATAAAGAGGTTAAATTGTCCAGTAAATGATTTCAACCTAGATACTGTAAATGAATTGGAAGAATTGTTATCTTCGATAATTGTTAGTAAACATTATCTTCGTTATGATAGCGAAACAAATGTAGTTAATCTTGATTTAGATAAGAAAATGATCGAGGAATCAGTCTTACCCTTAATAAATTTTCTTTCCTCTTATGCTATAAGAGTGCCATTAAGTGAGAGGTATCAAGCTGATGTACATTTTTTCAAAGAGAAGTATGGAAATGCAAAGGTAAAGTTTCCCGAATTCTATAAAAACTATCAATTAGTCAGAGAAAATAATCGTTCACTAGAAAGCAAAACCTCTAATTTGGAGAGCAAAATTAGAACACAATTATTAGCCTTTATTTCTACAGCAAGCAAGTTAAACTCAATAGAGATAGACATATCCAAACTGTGTTTCAAAAAAATGAAGATAGAAGGCGAAATGCCTCCTACAATTCAAACTTGTTTTCATTTAGGGGTAGAAAATGACAAAACTAGTTTTTCTCTCACTCCATATGGTGGTAACAATGGTCTTGGTCGTTTAGAAGGTCGCTTTTCTTATATAAACCCTGAATATTTTACAATGGTGAAAGATATTGAAAGGAATAAACATTTAGAAGCTAATACAGAGATTATTACCGTTAAATATATGCCGAAAGAACATCATTACTATAACATTATGAATGATTGTTATGAAGGGAATTTTAATCTTCAATTTGGAACTGCTGAAAATCATAAATCCCTATCATTAGAAAATTTGTTTATAGGAGTTCAAGATAATAAACTAACATTTTTTTCATGTTTGAATGGAAATGAAAAAATTGTTAAATTTGAACAATATAATGTATCCAACATAGAACACTTTTCACCACATGTCTTAAATGACTTGTTATTCTGGAGCAGTAATTATTATTCAAATTTAATGTCCTTAATTTTTGATATTCAAAAATTAAGAAAAGACTTCATTTACTTCCCAAGGGTTCACTTTAAAGGCCTTGAATTATTTCCTCAATCTTGGTTGATCAAAAATTATTTGGAAGATGGACTTCAAAAAGATGAATTTTTCAGTAAGTTTGACGATATGAAAAAAATTTATGAGATACCCGATTCCTTTTTCATTAGAACTAATGATTTAAGATTATTAATTGATACTAATTGTGAAGATGATTTGGATATTTTATGGGATATTTATAAAAAAGATACTCATTTGGATATGTACCTTGAAGCAGAATCAATGGATTTTTCAAACTCAGCCACAATTGACTCTGAAGGAAATCACTATATATCTGAGTTTGTTTTCAATTTTGTATCTCAAAAGATTAACCCTAAGAAATTAAACCTTCAATCTCCGTATCATAGCAAAGAAGAATTAAATCTAAAAAGAAAAGTTAAGTGGAATCATTTTAATATATACTTACCACACGAACATCATGACGATTTTTTAGGTGCTTTTTTATTCGAATTTATAAATAAATTAAAAGATAATGGAGTAGTGAGTAAATTCTTTTTTATTCGTTATTTTGATGACCGGCATCACATAAGGGTGAGGCTTTCTCCAAGTTCTAAGTATGAAAATGACTTGATTGATGACTACTTAGCAAAGGGAGTCATCAAAGGCGATATCATAGACTATAGTCCTGGAAAGTATGAGCCAGAGTACGAAAGATATGGGGGATTATCTACTATATCTAGTGCTGAAGACTTTTTCTGTGCTGATAGCTCCCTTATTCTTGATTTGTTACACTCCTGTTTAGAAAACGAGAAACTAGATAAGGTTGACCATGCAATATATCTAATTTTCAAGATCTTATCTATTCATACTAAAGAAGTTTATCAGCAATTCCTAATTATGGACGACGGATACTCTAATAAGGACTTTGCAAAAAATTATCGAGATAATAGGAAAAAATATTTGACGTATAGTGATTTAGCTGCATCTTCAGATTATAATTTAACTGCTAACTATATTGTATTCAATAAAGATCAACTTACTTTTTGGGAATATGAATTATCCAACTACTTTAACAAATTAAAACAAGAAAACCTATTCGATTTTAATATTATTCGAAGTTTAATACATATAACATGTATAAGACTCTTTGGCATTAAATCAGAGGAAGAAGAGCTGGTTGGAAATATGGTTTGGAGAGTTCTGAAACAAAAGGTTGCTCTGAATAAATACAATAGTGACAATCTTATTTTAAATTAATAATAAGAAATAAAATTTAAGAAAAAAGCGTTTCACTAAAGTTTTATATCTCTTTAATGAAACGCTTTTTTGATAACTTCTATCTACTTTTTTTCTTTTATAAGATGTAAAGTTTTATCTTTCATTTCCCAAATCTGATCAGCGACTCTTTCTACAAAAAAGTGATCATGAGAAGTAAAAAGAACTGTTCCTCTATATCCATTCAAAAACTTTTCTAAGGCTTCAATTGTAGCCAAATCTATAAAATTTGTTGGTTCGTCTAAAATAAGAACATTAGACGGTTTTGCAAAAAGACAGGCCATTGAAATTCTGGTTGCTTCTCCACCACTTAACGAGCTTATTGGTTTTCTGATTTCAGTTTCTTCAAAACCTAAATTACTAAGTATTGCACGAATAAGACTTTCTTTATACTCACTCATTTTCATAAGGTATTCTAATACACTTATATTACCAAAAAGTTTATAATCCATTTGCTTATACGTACTAAATACAATTTTAGAAGAAAGTGTTATGCCTTCTTGGTTATTAATAATATAATTTAATAAAGTTGTTTTTCCCGTTCCATTGTCTCCGACTATAGCAATCTTCTTTCCAAGAGGGAATTGGAAATTCAATTCAGAAAGAAGAACATTATCATTGATAGTAATAGCAATGTTATGGCCCATTATTGGGAAACGATTGTGTATTTCAAGTCCTTTTACCATTGGAAAAGAAATTGGTTTGGAGTCTTTCTTAATATGAACTTCATCTAACATATCAATTCTTTTTTCTATTGATTTAACAGTCTTCAACATACTCTTTTGAACAGTGTCTTTTTGTTTTGAAGAAGCTAATCGATTAGGTTTAATATTTTTTTGTTTGTTTTTTTCACTAACATTAGAAATTTTTCTTGCCTGATTTCTTTTAGATTCTACCGCTATCTCTAATCTTTCTTTTTCTTTTGTGACCTTTTGATATTTTCTTTGTAACTCTAATTTCTCATGTTCTTTTTGTTCAATATAATCATCATAGTTTCCACTGAATTCTCGAATTATTCCATTGTCAACTTCCCATATTTTAGTAGCTATAGAGTTTATAAAATAACGATCATGACTCACAAATATTAAAGTTCCATAGTAATACTTTAACTCTTCTATCATAATATTGATGCTTTTTTTATCTATGTGAGTGGTTGGTTCATCTAAAAGTAACCCCAATTTATAATTAGAAAGCAACTGTACCAAACGAAATTTCGACTGCTCTCCTCCACTAAGTGTCGCCACACTATTTTTCGGTATGTTCAAGCGGCTAAGTAATTGGGGATTTAGATCGCCAGCATTTATTTCTTCTTTTACTTCCGCTATTTGTTCAAAATAATTGAAATCAACAAATCGGTCAACTTCGCCATTATCAGGATCAATCAAACCTGCAATTACATTTAATAAGGTTGTTTTTCCCTGGCCATTTTTCCCGACGATACCAATTCTATCATTTTGATAAGCTGTTAGTTCTTTTATATTAAATATCTCTTTACTTCCAAAATTAATCTGAGTATTTTTAATTTGTAAAGCTAATCCTTCCATATCTCTCCCTCCAGTCACAGTAGCCAAATGAAATATTTAAGTATACATCAAAGGGGACCGTTCATATATATAGATATCCCTATTTCCTTTGGTGTATAAAAATTATTCCTGTTAAATTGTAAGTCGTGCAGATCCCTCTTAATTATGTTAACATACAAAAAATAACAATTCAATAAATTACGATATTTCTGAATAATAAATCATTTTTATTATCCCTTATTATCAAGGCTTTTAACACTTAATATTTGTAGAACCATAACTTATAAGAGGTACAAGGATATCGACAAAACCCCACTAACCAATTTCGATAAAGAAAAACGTCGATTTCCTGTATCCTAAGTAATCGATTGTTCATACTTTAGATTTTTTCAAGTTTAATAATATGTATTTATTGGATGCGGGTCATCAGACAGGAGTGAAAACAATGTATTTGCTAGATAGAAACTAGCACAAAAATACCTGCACGAGAAGGCGCAGGTATCCAACAAGGGTATTTCGATATGCTATTCATATTTATCAGAATCTTAATTCATACCAATGCCCTCCAAAGTTTGAGTTAAATGTTCACCCTCATTTACTGGGAGTAATAATAACCAACGAATCTTTTTAAATTTTAATTTGTTTATTATGCCATTGTTACATAACTTCGGAATTTCTATATCAGCACTTAGTATCTGTTGTTATTGCTGATTCCATAAGATTCCTGTAGTATGAAATACTTCTTGTTTCAGAAACATCACGAAGGTTAATAACTACGCAAATGGAAACACTGGTTATTGGCTTAGGTTGGAGATATCCACCTGAAAATTATGGTAGATATTAACAAATAACACTTGCATATACAGATATTATATTATATTATTTTATTTATGTTTACAAATTTTCTTACGTTTATTCAATACGTAACTTTGTAACACTTGCAATATTTTTTATTGGCATTCATTTTTGTACATACCACGAATAAGTTGTATTTTCCCTTCTTCCATTCCTCTTTTAATCCCTTGTTGCTCTGCATGAGCGAACTGTGCGGATACCAAAGAATTACATGACTATCTATATGTCCGATTTTGAGGGCTGAAGTCTGTTCAAATGTGCTTATCCCACAGCAGCTTGTCAAAATATGAAAAAAATAGCTCTCCACCAGCTAAATGGAGAGCTATTTTTCTAAAATCTATGATTTTACATGTTTTTCTTTCGTTAAAAATCAAAAAAGATTCCAGAGTATCGGGAACCCTAAAGGGTTTGTTCATTGTCTACATATTCAGCTATTTTTTGAACAACACCAGGTTCAAGTTGCTCTAGTACAGAAGCGGCTTGTTCTAAAGCTGCATCGTATTGATATTCACGGAATAATTTCTCCGCATAATTTAAGCTTTCTGCAAGGCTTTCATCATGACTGCGGTAACGGTTACCGTATTGAATTAATTTTTCAACTAAATACGCTTGTCCAATTAATTCTTCTGTCATTTCAGCTACACCGTTCACAGTTGTGTATGCTTCTTCTAAACTGCTATTTACAGCGTTCATATTTAACGGCTTCACTTCTAATTGTTCATATACAGCTTGCATTGCCATTTGCCCTCTTTTTAAATCTTCCATAATACTCTCTGGAAGACCTGGCAAATTCGACTTTTGCATAAAGCGTTTCGTTTCGAAAATAGTATTTCGCATTTCTTGTAACTTCTCACGCGCTTCAAATTCTTCTTTACGCATCGTTTGCAGCATTTCTTTATATTCTGCATGAAGTACTTTTAACGTTTCACATTGCTCATAAACCTCTTCTAGTTCCTCACGAATAATAGAGAAGGCAATATCTTGTTCAGCAACGCGTAATTGTAGCATTTCAAAACGTTTCGTTAAAATGTGCATTTGCTTTTCAATTACTTTTTGAGATTCAATATCCTTATCTTGCAATTGATAGCTTTGTTTCACAAGTTGTGTTTCTGTTTTCGTTTCAATCGTTTCGATACGTATTTCTTCTAAGTCTTCATAAACAGAAAGTGTTTTTTGCTCCACATAATGTCTCGCATGCACCTCTTGCTCAAGTTGATCATAGAAACCATCTAAACGAGTTTTTAAGTCTTCCACTTTTTCAGCCGCTTCTGTTATATGAAGCTCCTGTATATCCATTAAACATGTGTTTAGTTGTGTCGTCATATCACGAACTTCTTTAGGGATTTCCAAATACTCTAATACATAACCTTGTCTTACCATATCATTATGACCCTGTAATAAATCTTCCAGTTGAACTGGTAGCGTCGCTTGACACTCTACTAATAAATCTGGAATTTGGTGAATAATGATTTCTAAACTTGCTAAACCTTCTTCTAAACTAATAACAATTTCTCTCGCTTTTAAGTAGTCACCATTATCTGTTGCTTCTTCAAAGCTTTTAAATTTATTAGATTCAGCGTCTAGCATCTCTTCGATTTTCTGCTCTGCTGCTCCATACATATGTCTATGAGCAAGAACACTCTTTTTCATACTACGATATGTATCACGTAACCCTTCAATTTCCGAGCTATTTTTCTCATGGCTTTCTAACAATTGCTGTAATTCATTTAAAACACCTGTAATACGATTATCAGCGTCATCTAAACCACTTATGGATTCGTTCATCGCATGCTTTGCTTTTCGGAAGGAGAATTGCGAGGCGAATTTTCGCGCTTGCGCTAAATCTTTGTCAGCTTTCGGAAGGGTTGTTGATACAATTTCATCCCATTCTTCACGCCATTTACCAAACAGTTCTTCTGTTTGACCCGTCATGTTTAAATCTTTTACCCGTTTTAGTTCATCTGCCACAGGTTTATCTTTTATCTCTTGTTTCCACTGCTCCAGTGCTTCAATATCTTTATATGAACGATTTCTTATCACAAGCTCTATCATGAGCAGCACTAGAATAGAGCTTACTACAATGATAACGATCGTCAGGATAGAATCCATGCAAAAAAGCCTCCTAGTTATATCTCTTTTTTTGTCCGTTCCGTTTATAAAATGGAAGGCATTATGTATAAAAAGGGAATTCCCCTATATTTAACAACTAACAATGTACTAATCATACCATGTAATGGCTTGTTTTTGACCTAGTTTTTTTTAAAATTTCATGTTTCTTTCAATGCGATTGTAATCTTTCTCAATATTCCGCCTACCTCACTACCTATCCTCAAATGATTGTAATAACAAACAATCTTTCGTATGAGATACGAAATAAATTTTCCGCATGAGTGGTGGTTCAACAGAAATTCCATGTACATTTCCCTGCCTTACAGACTGCTCTACTGCCCTTTCTGGAAGTAACGTGATGCCAAGGCCAGCTTTTACCATTGCAAGCATCGGTTCTGCGTAAGATGTTTCCACAGCTATAGTTGGTTTTACACCTATCTCATGAAACATGTTCATAATCATTTTCCTTACATCGCATATTTCTGGATATACAATTAATTTTTCATTTTGCAGCTCTTCTATTTGAATGACTTTCTTCTCTTTATACGGATGATTATTTGAAATGGCACAAACAATTTTCTCTTGTTGCACTTCTTTTATATACGTAGCACCTTCTACTACTGAATCGATGAACATCGCGTCAATCTCCCGCGCTTTAAATAAATCTCTTAATACTTCCGTATGTCCGATTTGCCACTCTACTTCGAACTCATCACCTAATACATCTTTACACTCTAATATGTAATGCTCTGCTAAACTCGGTAGTATACCAATTGAAAACTTTCGGTTCTCTTGATACCTCCTCATTTCTGTTTTCACTTCATTTATTTGTTCCAAAATCGGTAGCATTCTTTTTATAAATAACTCTCCTGCCTCCGTTAACTCCACTCCTTGCGCAGAACGCTTAAGTAAAGTAACCCCTAAATCCGCTTCTAACTTTTGAATTTGCTTACTAAGCGCTGGTTGAGATATATGTAAAATCTTACTTGCCTTTGATAAACTTCGCGTATGCTTCACTTCGATAAACGATCGTACTGCCTCCAAATCCATCGTACACACCTCTAACAAAAAGTTATAACCGTTATAAGAAATCGATATTTCCTCCTATAAACAATTACTCTTTATACTTATTTCATCAACTTACTATAACGAAATGTAAAGGGGAAAGATACTCTTGAACAAAAAACAAATGCTACTCGGATCCTTTCTATGCTTACTCGCCGTAACTGCCTGGGGATTTATGTTTCCTGTAATGGCAAATGCCCTGCAATTTATCGATCCGTTCTTCTTCACAACGATTCGCTATGGATCAGCAGCTATTATTTTTCTTATTTTGCTATTAATTACTGAAGGGAAGACTTCACTCCGCTTAGAAAAAAGAACACTTTCTCTGTTCTTTTACGGGACAGTCGGTTTCGCAGGATATGGTTTTCTCGTTTTCTACGGACAACAACTTGCCGGGCCTTCTGGAGCAATTCATGCAGCTATGATTCAGTCCCTTATGCCTCTAATCGCCTTATCACTGCAATGGATAACGAAAAATCGTCGCCCTCAAAACTACACATTTCTTTGTATGTTCGTTGCATTACTCGGTGTTATGCTTGTCATTTCAAAAGGAAATATTCACTTATTATTTGGAGCTGCAAGTCACTTATCGACAAATATATTAATGCTATGCGGTGTTACTTGCTGGGTCATTTATACAAACGGGGGTGCTCGTTTTCAATCTTGGTCACCACTTCGATATACGACATTAACTTGTTTATTTGGCTCAATTTCACTCATCGTTATTGTTACTTTCTTAACGTACACAAATATAGTTACTATGCCTTCACTGCGTACAGTTGTGAGCGTTCGTTTTGAGCTCCTTTATATGTCGATTATCGCAGGAGTTATCGCTGTATTTTGCTGGAATATGGGCAATCGCTATATTTCATCTATTAACGGCATATTATTTATGAATTTAGTTCCTATCCTTGCCCTGATCGGTTCTATGTTTCGAGGTTATACAGTCGATAAAATTGAAATCGCTGGAGCTGCATTAACAATTATCGCGCTATTATGTAACAATTTATGGCAAAGAAAAGTAAACATAAAAATCCCCACCTCAGTTCGTTAGGTGGGGATTCTTCACATATGAACAGCTCTTGGCCATTCATGGTACATATTCGCTTTACATAATGCTTGTTCCATCCATTGCTCAATCTCTTTCGTGTACATTTCTATGAAAAATGTCTCAGACGGGAAAGAATGCAGTACTTCTGATATATATTGTGGATATAAAAACGGCATATTTATCATACCTTTTAATTGCGTCATAAACATTGTAAATGATACTTTCTGAAATTCTTGTTTCATTTGTCCTTGTCTAATAATTTGCTCTATATAATATCTTTCTTTAGAAAAATAAACGGTCATCACTTCACGAATTAATGTCGTATCAAGTGAAAGCTCTCGGTAGAAGAAACGTGTTAGTTCTCTATTTTCAAATTGATATCGTAACATCCCACGCACCATTTGCACCATCACATCTTTAGCCGACAAATATTCTCTCTGTTCAAACGAAATTTCAATCACATGAATATACCCTTCTAAAAAATCAGTAATAAGCTGTTCTAATAAACCTTGCTTCCCAGCAAAATAATATGAAATATTCGCTACATTCACATCCGCTCGCTTTGCAATGTCTCGCACCGACGTTCCATCATAACCTTTCGTATTAAACAACGATATTGCCGCATCAATTACTTTTTGTTTCGTCTGCTTCATGCGCTCACTTCCTCTCAATGAACAGCTATAGTTTAAATTTCTTGACTTTTAAGACAAATTCCTTTAATTTTCTATCGACAAAGTCATGTGAAATACATCGTATTTTGCTAATATTTTACACATCTCGATAAAAAAGGAGCTGTTTCCATGTTTACTAAAGAAAGTTATGCAGGATCTCGCGTGCAGCAATATGAGACAGTAATTAAACAACTGGATGCGTTATTAACTGGCGAATCAAACGTAGTCGCAAACTTATCAAATGCGTCCGCATTATTAAACCAATTTTTAGATCGCGTTAATTGGGTTGGCTTTTATGTAACAGAAGGAAATCAGCTTGTCCTTGGACCGTTCCAAGGAATGCCTGCTTGCGTACGCATTCCATTTGGACGAGGCGTTTGCGGCGTAGCAGCTGAAACAAAAACAACGCAGCTTGTAGCGGACGTTCACCAATTCCCAGGTCACATCGCTTGCGATAGTGCTTCTAATTCAGAAATCGTTGTACCGATTGTGAAAGAAGGAGCTGTCATTGGTGTACTTGACATTGATAGTCCTGAAAAAAATCGTTTTGATGAAGTAGATCAGCGCTATTTAGAAAAGTTTGTGGAAACACTCCTAAAACATATGTAAAAAGAAAAGAGCGAGTTATCGATTTAGTACGTCCTGTACAAAACCGATAGCTCACTCTTTTTTTATTGATTAACAGTAGATATTTTCTTTAATGCTTGCTCTAAATCAGAAACGATATCCTCCCAAGATTCTAAACCAACCGATAAGCGTATTAAATTATCGAAAATGCCCATTTCTTTTCTTAGTTCAGCTGGAATCGCAGCGTGCGTCATCGTTGCTGGATGCTGAATTAACGTTTCTGTATCTCCTAAACTCACCGCAATTGTAATAAAGTGGAGGTCATTAATAAATGCTTGCGTCTCTTCTTTTCCGCCTTTTACTGAAAAAGAAATAACACCGCCCCCGCGCTTCATTTGACGAGATGCTAACTCCCCTTCTGGATACCAAACACTTTCTACCGCATCATGTTTTCTTAAGAACGATACAATTTTTTCTGCATTATCACAATGACGATCCATTCTTACCGCTAACGTCTTTAACCCGCGTAATAATAACCACGCATCAAACGGCGCCATAATGCCGCCGATATCTTTTCGCATCGGACGAATTTTTTCAGCTAACGCTTTCGTTTTACAAATCGTTACACCCGCCACAACGTCGCCATGACCACCAATATATTTTGTCGCACTATGCACAACAGCGTCACAGCCAAGCTCAAGCGGTCTTTGTAAATAAGGTGAACAAAACGTATTATCAACAATGACAAGTAAACCATTTTGCTTCGCAACCTGAATAACTTGTTTTAAATCGATTAATTTCATTGTCGGATTAATCGGTGTTTCAACGAAAATAAGCTTTGTATTTGGACGAATTTTATTTTCAATATCAACCTCTGTCTCCATCTCACAAAACGAATGCGTAATCATAAATTTTTCTTCTAACACTTCTAAAAAACCGTACGTACACCCATATAATCCATTTGAACAAATAATATGATCTCCAGCCTTTAAAAAACCGATTAAAGTTGCTGAAATAGCTGCCATACCAGATCCGAAGGCAAGTGCTTCTTCTCCTCCTTCTAACACCGCCATACGTTCTTCAAATAATTTCACAGTCGGATTTCCAAGCCTTGAGTAAATATAAGATGGATCCACTCCCGCAAAACTCGCCTCTCCTTGCTGCGCAGTCTCAAATGTAAACGTAGAGGTTTGAAATAAAGGTGGTGTTAAACTTCCTTTATGTTCCTCAGGTGTATAACCGTGATGAATTAACGCTGTCTCCATATGCTTCTTTTTCATAAAAACATCCCCTTTATGTTTTTATTACCGCATATTCACCAGTAAAAAACTGATGAACGTTTTTACTACATTTTATGTAAGCGTTTTATTTGTGTTTCTATCTCTTCTTTTATATTGTTTTAAATTCCTTCTTATATTAATTCCCAAAATTTATATGCATAAAACAAAAACGTACTCGCTTGACGAAACTCTGGGTAAAAGATATAATAGCGTTTGTGTAAAATAAAAAGGCAGCCTTGTAATGTGAGTTTATCGTTTGTATTTTGTTCCTCTACGGAGGTGTATCTCGTAACTCCCTGCTGCTGGAGCGAAGGTACATGAAAACAAAATGCCCGTAAATATCGATTACGTCTGTTTTTATTTTACGTAAATAAAAACATTTTTAAAGGAGGAGTCAACTATGGCTCGTTATACAGGTCCAGCTTGGAAACTGTCTCGTCGTCTTGGAATCTCTCTAAGCGGCACAGGAAAAGAATTAGAAAAACGCCCTTACGCACCAGGTCCTCACGGTCCTAACCAACGTAAGAAACTTTCAGAATACGGTTTACAATTACAAGAGAAACAAAAACTTCGTCACATGTACGGCATGACTGAGCGTCAATTCCGTCGCACATTTGACCAAGCAGGTAAAATGCCTGGTAAGCACGGCGAAAACTTCATGATCCTTCTTGAAGCTCGTCTTGACAACTTAGTTTACCGTATGGGCTTAGCTCGCACTCGTCGTGCAGCTCGCCAATTAGTAAACCACGGTCACATCATGGTTGATGGCGCTCGCGTAGATATCCCATCTTACCGTGTAAAACCTGGTCAAACTATCAGCGTTCGCGAAAAATCTAACAGCCTTGTTGTTGTTAAAGAAGCGATCGAAGTTAACAACTTCGTACCAGAATACTTAACTTTCGATGCTGACAAATTAGAAGCTACTTACACTCGTCACGCTGAGCGTGCTGAGTTACCAGCTGAAATCAACGAAGCATTAATCGTAGAGTTCTACTCTCGTTAATGACAAAAAGCCAATCCTGTGGATTGGCTTTTTTCGTTTATATATAAAATAAAATTATTTATTTTCCTCTTTCTGAACATATACATAAGCATCTTTCTGCTCTTTATGTACATCCACCTTCGAATTCTCTGCAAGCTGACCCGCATTTAGCAAAGAAAAAATAATTAGCGCTTCTAGTGACATTTCGTTTTACCACTCCTTTCTAGTTGTTATACATTTATCATACCGCTTACATGTGATTTCCGTATGAACTCGAAAAGGAGATTACAACAAAACGGTTACAAGTATATGAATGCACGCTATAATAACCATAAAACAGGAGGTTGATTCATTTTGACGATAAACCAAATGGTTCAGTTAGGCAGTGCATGTATGTTGTTTATTACTTCCGCGCTTATTAATTGGTATCAGGGAAGTAATTTAATAGATGATCCTGATGAATGGAAATATAGCGCTAAGTTTACGAATTACTTCAAAGGCACCGTTTCAAATTACGAAGATATTTATCAAATCGATTTCTTTATATATGCAGCAAAATTTTATCCAACAGCATTTATCGTTATGCTAGTGAGTTTACTTTATATGTTCATATTAATTCTTTATATTCTATTTAAAAGAAAAGATCCGACGTTTTAAATCCATACATAAAAAACCCCGAATCATAAACTTTTCAGTTTACAATTCGGGGTTTTATTTGTTTTACATTCGTTCCTAATTAGTAACGAATTAAGAAATATTTCTTCTTACCGCGGCGAATGATTGTAAATTTACCTTCGATGCGGTCGTTTTCTGTTACAACGTAGTCTAACGCTTGTGTACGCTCACCGTTTACGTAGATTGCGCCGTTCGTTACATCTTCACGTGCTTGACGTTTTGATGGAGAGATTTTGCTTTCTACAAGTAAGTCGATTAATACTGTATCTTCTGCAGTACGTTCTACAGATGGTACGTCTTTGAATCCTTGTTCAATTTCGCTTGCAGTTAGTTCTGCTACAGAACCGCTGAATAGTGCAGCTGAAATTTTGATTGCTTGCTCTAATGCTTCTTCGCCGTGAACAAGTTTTGTCATTTCAGAACCTAATGCTTTTTGTGCTGCACGTTTTTCTGGTGCTTCAGCTACTTGCTTTTCAAGCTCAAGAATTTCTTCATGAGATAAGAATGTGAAGTATTTTAAGTATTTAACAACGTCGCGGTCATCTGTGTTAATCCAGAATTGGTAGAACTCGTAAGGAGTTGTTTTCTCTGGGTCTAACCAAATTGCTCCGCCTTCTGTTTTACCAAACTTCGTACCGTCAGATTTTGTAACAAGTGGAATTGTTAAACCGAATGCTTTCGCATCTTCCTCTGATTTACGGATTAATTCAAGACCAGCTGTAATGTTACCCCATTGGTCACTACCACCGATTTGCAGACGGCAATTATGGTGTTGGTATAAGTTTAAGAAGTCATATGATTGTAAAATCATGTAACTGAACTCAGTGAATGAAATACCAGTTTCTAAACGAGATGCTACTGTATCTTTTGCTAACATATAGTTTAAACCGAAGTTTTTACCGATATCGCGTAAGAATGAAATTACATCTAAGTTACCAAGCCAGTCATAGTTGTTAGCCATCGTTGCTGGGTTGTCCACGTTTTCGAACTCTAAGAAGTTTGAAAGTTGGTTTTTAATGCTTTCTGTGTAGTAAGCAACTGTATCTTTCGTATTTAATGTACGCTCTGCTTTTTTACCACTTGGATCACCGATCATACCAGTACCACCGCCAACAAGTGCGATTGGTTGGTGACCAGCTAATTGGAAACGACGTAACATTAATACTGGTAACATATGACCAATGTGTAAGCTATCTGCTGTCGGATCGAAACCACAGTATAATTTAACGCTTTCTTTTTCTAATAATTGCTCAAGGCCCTCAGCATCTGTTTGCTGATTAATTAGACCGCGAAATTCAAGATCTTGTAAAATACCCATATCCTACATACTCTCCTTTAAGTTCATTACTGGCGTGAAAGTTGAAAACATAAAAAAATCGCCCCTTCAAATAAGGGACGATTTTGATTATCGCGTTACCACCCTAGTTGCAGGCAAAAAAGCCTACCACCTTATTTACATAACGGCTTAGCACCGTCTTTTCCCTTTTGAATACAATTCAATCGAAAAAAGATGCTCTAGGGGCGTAATTCGCGATCATCTATGTGCTGATTTCCACCGACCATCAGCTCTCTAAAACAGGGAAATGATCACTACTTCTCCCTTTCCACGCTCAATTATTCATATACTTTTCTTTATACCATCATTTATATAGGCGTGTCAAATAGAGGTGGAATTTCTCTTCTTTCCAATCCTTTACAACGCCATAAAGAGTATCGTAATAAGAGAAAGCATTGGAACCCCAACTAACAACGATACATGAAACACAACCGATAAATCATTTCCAATGGTCGCCTCCACAGGATCTTTCGCCGGGGAACCAAGAAACCCGATTAATCGATCGAATCGACTTACCGTTTTTGGAAAGTCTGGTATTTCTACATGATCACTATCTAAATGTTGCTTTAACTTATATTCACTCTTAAAGGGATTTTCGCTCAATTTCATCCACCTCCAGCAATTGTTTCAATTTCTTTATTCCATTATGAAGTCTCGATTTCACTGTTCCAATCGGAATGTTTAATATTTCTGCAATTTCTTTTTGCTGCATATCATGATAATAAGAAAGGATTAGGACCGCTCTTTGCTCTTCTGGAACTTTCAAAATTGCTTCTCTTACTGTGAGCCGATCTTCGTGAGAAAATTCTTTTTCCGGAATCGGCACTAAAAATGGCAAAAGCGTACGCCACCTTTTTCTCCTATTTAATTTATTAATCATAAGACGATAACCAATTTGAAATAAATACGTTTTTATTTTACCTTTTTCAATTTCATACATATGTTTCTTACGCTCTAGCGTCAAAAACGTATCTTGCACAAGATCGATACTTAATTGTTCATCTCGGTTAAATCGATATAAAAATTTGTATAGCGCTGGTTTGATTAAAATATATAGTCTTTCTCCCGCTTGTTTATCTCCACTTTGATACGCAAGCATGAGCTCCTCCTCAATCCCAATCTGCGCCATGATTTTTGATCTCCTTTATTCCTTTTAACGTTAATGAAATACGGGAAATTAAATATGCAATCGCAATAAAAATCCACAATTGTGATTGATTTGTAAAAAATTGCACATATGGGTTTTGAATCGTAAATCCCATTGCAACTAAAATATTTAACGCTTGCACACATATGCATGCATACAACGCAAGGCAGACAGAAATAGTATCAAATACATTCCAGCGAAAATACACTTTTGTTTTTGTAAAATCAATTTTATATCCATTTTTCCGTACTATATGTTTTCTATCAAATGGAATAATTATTGAAAACAGAACACCCATTATAGCTCCAGCTGTAAGCATTGATACTCTATATCCAATTGGTATCGGTAAGAAAAGACCACAAGAAAATACAACTATAATTCCAATTAAAGCAAAAGCAAGAAGTAATTTATTAGACATAAAAAAGCCTCCCTCATCTATTCTTTCACAAATGTATACAGACGAGGAAGACACTTCGTTCAAATATTATTTTAATTTTTTTATAATCTTTGCGGGATTCCCGCCAACTACTACATTATTAGATACATCTCTCGTTACGACAGCACCAGATGCGATCACCGCATTGTCTCCAATTGTTACACCTGGATTAATAATTGCTCTTCCGCCAATCCATACGTTATCGCCAATTGTAACTGGTTTTCCGTATTCTGATCCGCTTATGCGCTCTACTGGATCAAGCGGGTGTGTTGCTGTATAAATGTGAACACCTGGAGCTAACATACAGTTCACTCCGATTGTTACCGGGCATACGTCTAAAATTGTACAGTCAAAGTTCGCGTAAAAATTTTCGCCAACGTGAATGTTATAACCGTAATCACATCTAAAAGAAGATTCAAGATGAATATTATCTCCTGTCGTTCCAAATAATTCTTTTACGATTTCGCTACGCTCTTTTAATTGCTCTTCTGGCGTATCATTTAATTTTCTCGTTAATATACGTGCTTGCTCTCTTTCTTGTACTAAAACTGGATCAGCCGGTATGTACATTTCTCCTAGTATCATCTTTTCTTTTTCTGTTTTCATCATACTCCCCCCTTTAACTTATATATATAAGTTAATAATAACATAAAAAAAGGTCTGAACATTTTTCGTTCAGACCTTCCTCTCTTAATCTTCCATCGTTGATAAGTCACCTGTTGGTAAGTTTAATTCCCACGCTTTTAATACGCGGCGCATAATTTTACCACTTCTCGTTTTCGGTAATTTATCTCTAAATTCAATTTGCCTTGGCGCTGCATGAGCTGCTAGGCCTTTCTTTACAAATTGACGAATTTCTTCTTTTAATTCATCAGATGGTTCGTATCCTGCTCGAAGTGCGATAAATGCTTTAATAATTTCACCACGCACTGGATCAGGAATACCAATTACACCTGCTTCTGCAACAGCAGCATGCTCGATTAATTTACTTTCTACTTCAAACGGACCAACGCGCTCACCTGACGTCATAATTACATCGTCAATACGTCCTTGGAACCAGAAGTATCCATCTTCATCCATATAGGCAGAGTCACCTGATACGTACCAATCTCCCGGCATGAAATAAGATTCATACTTTTTCTGGTTATTCCAGATTGCACGCATCATAGATGGCCAACCTTTCGCAATTGCTAAGTTACCCATTGTGTATGGAGGAACTTCATTTCCTTCATTATCAACAATCGCTGCTTTCACACCTGGAATTGGTTTACCCATTGAGCCTGGGCGAATTTCCATACAAGGGTAGTTACAAATAACTTGTCCGCCTGTTTCTGTCATCCACCACGTATCATGAATACGAAGTCCAAATGCATTCATACCCCAGCGAATTACTTCTGGATTTAACGGCTCACCAACGCTTAATACGTGACGAACTTGTGATAAGTCGTATTTTTTAATTGCGTCTTGTCCAGCTCCCATTAACATACGGAACGCTGTTGGTGCGCTGTACCAAACCGTCACACCGTAATCTTGCAGTGCTTCATACCAAGCTTCTGGACTAAAGCGTCCACCTAAAATAACATTTGACGCTCCAACTAACCACGGTGCGAAAATACCGTAAGCAGTTCCCGTTACCCAGCCCGGGTCAGCTGTGCACCAATATACGTCATCTTCTTTTAAATCTAATACCCATTTCGCCGTTTGATAGTGCTGAACCATTGCATTTTGCGCATGAAGCACACCCTTTGGCTTACCAGTAGAACCAGACGTATAGTGAAGAATTAAACCATCTTCACGGCCTAACCATTCAATATGTAATTCTTTTGAAGCTTGTTCAAATAAAGGATTGAACGCTACCGTTTTACCGCCTTCTTCTACATTATCTCCAACAAGGAAAACTGTTTTTAAAGCAGGTAAATCATTTAATGGTACACGCTCTAATAACTCAGGCGTTGTAATTAACACCTTCGCTTCACTATCTTCTAAACGATCGCGAACCGCACCTTCCATAAATGCTTCAAATAACGGTCCAACAATTGCTCCTAATTTCACTGCACCTAAAAGTGCGAAATATAACTCTGGAGAACGTGGCATAAAAATAAAAACGCGATCGCCTTTTTCTACATCGCCATAATTTTTCAGGACATTCCCTGCTTTATTAGAAAAATCCTTCATTTCCTTAAACGTATATTTCTCTTTTCGCGATCCATCTTGATAATAAAGAGCTACTTTATTCTTTCGATCGGATTTCGCATGCTTATCAATTGCCTCATACGCCATATTTACTCGGCCTGTTTCATTCCAAGTAAAGTTTTTATTAACCTCTTCCCAGTTAAAATTCGCGTATGCCTCATCATAATTCGGCAAATTATTTTCTCCTTTAATGACAGGAAGCGTTTCTACTTTCATACTTTACATCCCCCTCCTATGTATTCTATTATCTATTATAATGATATTATTTAAAATTTTCAGTATATTTGTTGATTTTTAGACAAATTTTTAATGACAAAATTCGATTCACATCGCATATATTATAAAGTACGATATTAATAGATTCACAAACCCTCAAGGTGGTGAGCAATACATTGATTCATAAAAAAATATACAATGCTAGAAACTTAAAAACAGCGAAAGGCACTTTAATTATTGAAGGTCCTGTCTCTACACATAATCTTGAAATGTATGAATTTCATCCAGATTTAGTTGCATTTCGTCCTGCTGAACAGCAATATAAAGCAATTGTCGAAATTTCTAAATTACCAGAAGCTCGACTCATTATCGCTAGACATGACCAAATGATTGTTGGATATGTTACATATTTATATCCTGATCCACTTGAACGATGGTCAGAAGGAAAAATGGAAAACTTAATTGAGCTTGGGGCAATAGAAGTAGTCCCAGCCTTCCGCGGGAGTTCTGTCGGAAAGAACTTACTAGAGGTTTCTATGATGGACGATTATATGGAAGATTACATTATATTGACGACTGAATATTATTGGCACTGGGATTTGAAACAAACAGGATTGAATGTGTGGGAATACCGAAAAGTAATGGAAAAGATGATGAATGCCGGCGGGTTACAATGGATGGCTACAGACGATCCTGAAATTTGTTCACATCCCGCCAACTGTTTAATGGTCCGCATCGGTAAACGCGTTGATACGGATTCTATTCAAGCTTTTGATCGTCTACGTTTTCACAATCGTTTTATGTATTAATAAAGGGGGCAACTGGAATGATTGTAGAAGAAATTATGAATCAAAATGTAGTTACACTACATCCAAACGATACAATCGAAACAGCAATCCGAACGATTCGCACGAAAGGCATTCGGCACATTCCAATTGTCGATCAAAATAATCACGTCGTAGGCATTATTTCTGATCGGGATGTAAGAGATGCAAGTCCGTCTATTCTAGATGAACAAGTTTCACTCGATATGCTACAGCAACCGCTTGAACTTATTATGAAACATCCTGTAATGACTTGCCACCCTCTCGATTTCGTTGAGGAAATTGCTACTTTATTTTTTGAAAATAAAATTGGCTGCCTTCCTGTTACAAAGGCTGGTAAGTTAGTTGGTATCATCTCAGAATCTACAGTACTGCACACGTTAGTGAAATTAACAGGGGCACATCAACCGAGTTCACAAATTGAAATTCAAGTAAAAAACGAACCTGGTATTCTTGGAAAAGTCGTTGCTATTTTTAGTGATTTACAAATAAATATCGTGAGCGTTCTCGTCTATCCAGCAAAAGACGAGAATGATAAAGTACTTGTTTTCCGCATTCAAACGATGAATCCTCTAAAAGTGATTGATGCACTTGAAGCAGAAGGCTATCGCGTATTATGGCCGAACATCATGGGGATGCAAGCATGAGTAGCGCGTTTATTTATTCGGATGACTTTCGGGGCTATTCATTTAGCCCTAATCATCCTTTTAACCAACTGCGCGTCACACTTACGTATGATTTATTACAAAAGGGCGGTTTCATCTCTCCCTCTCAAATCATCTCACCACGGATGGCTACAGATGAAGAGATTGCCTACGTTCATACAGAGGAGTACATAAATGCGGTAAAACGTGCTGGAGAAGGAAATTTAGAAAAATCAATTGCGATGACATATGGACTTGGAACAGAAGATACACCGATGTTTCCAAATATGCACGAAGCAAGCGCATTGCTCGTTGGTGGTACATTAACAGCTGTCGATGCTGTTCTTTCCGGAAAAGTAAAACACGCGCTTAACTTAGGAGGCGGCTTACATCATGGCTTCCGTGGTAAAGCATCTGGCTTTTGTATTTATAACGACAGTTCTATCGCAATGAAGTATATTCAGAAGAAATACGGTTTACGCGTCCTATATATTGATACAGACGCTCATCACGGTGATGGTGTACAGTGGTCATTTTATGATGACCCTAACGTATGCACCATTTCATTACATGAAACTGGTCGCTATTTATTCCCTGGAACTGGCGCTGTAAACGAACGCGGACAAGGTAATGGTTATAGTTATTCTTTTAACGTTCCACTCGATGCTTTTACAGAAGATGAATCGTTCTTAGAATCATATCGAACTGTTGTAAAAGAAGTTGCAGCATACTTTAAACCGGATATTATTTTAACGCAAAATGGTGCTGATGCACATTACTACGACCCACTTACACACCTTTGTGCGACCATGAATATTTACCGCGAAATACCGAAACTCGCTCGTGAAATTGCTAATGAATATTGCGACGGTCGCTGGATCGCTGTCGGCGGTGGCGGCTATGACCATTGGCGCGTCGTACCAAGAGCATGGGCGCTCATTTGGCTCGAAATGAACAACATCCAAAACATCTCAGGTTATCTCCCTCCAGAATGGATTGAAGCTTGGAAAGGACAAGCAGAAACAGAACTTCCCCTCACATGGGAAGATCCAGACAACATGTATAAACCTATCCCCCGTAAACCAGAAATTGAAGAAAAAAATGCATTAACTGTAGCGAAATCCCTTGAAATTATTCGGAATAATATGACAAAATCTTTGTACTAAACGAAAAGGAGGCTCGTTTTTGAATAGCCTCCTTTTATTTATTGTCGGTTTCTGTCGGTAAGTCGATATATTTTAATAATCGCTGATATATTTCGAGATGCGCCGATATATTTTCATTTCATAACAGCCTGGCCCAACTTTTATGAGAAAAGGTCGTGATATTATGTGGAAACGACAAATGATCCACACGAAACGTGGTACATTTGAACTCTTTACAAAAGGAGATGGCGAATCGCTTTGTATTACACATCACTATTCACAATTTAATGAAACTGGTGATTACTTTGCGGATGTTTTTACTGCTACGCATCGTGTATTTCTCATTAATTTACGAGATACTGGTCGCTCTGTAACCGCCCATTCAGAAAACGAATTAAGCATGATTGAAACAATCCACGACTTAGAAGCAATACGAGAAGCATTACAACTTCCAACATGGCATTTCGCTGGTCATTCAACAGGTGGTATGCTTGGCCTTTTATATGCGATTACATATCCAAATTCCTTACAATCATTAGTCGTAGTAGGAGCTGCAGCAAGTAACTATACCGAAACACCATTTTGCATTTATCATCCCGAACATTCACAATTTCATTATATGCAAGAGCTCATCGAAAACTTAAAAAGCCCTCACCTTACAAGTGAAGAACGGAAAGAACTATCTACTAAGAGAACAAAATTATCATTGTATAAACCAGAAAACTACAACTCTTATTTTTGTAAACCAATCAAAAAAACAATGTCCGTTAGCCGGATGAATGCTTTCGTCAATGAATATCCTTCATTTGATTTAAGAGAGTATTTACCTTCCATCCAAACAAAGACACTTATTATATGCGGAAGATATGATGTACAGTGCCCAATTCAGTATTCTATCAAGATGCATGATGGGATACGTAATTCTATCTTCATTCCATTTGAAAACAGCAACCATTATCCTTTTTTAGAAGAGGCTACTCAGTTTACTTCTACTACTCAAACATTTTATAAATCATTGCAACAAGGAACTCTAAAATAGTATGTTAAGGTCGCAAGCTAATTTTCGAACAAAAAGCTCACAGCCTCTATAAGACTATGAGCTTTTTTCAAAAGAAATATTTCACACTAAAAACAACTAAAAAAATACAAGAAATAACAACTAAACCCACATCAAGTAATACCGACTTTTTATCTCTATCTTTTAAACTTACCTTAGAGCTAGAAATGCTTTTAATTACCCAAAAGATCGCAAAAAAGAACCAACCAAAATGATCATTCGTAGAATCTTCATCATAAAACATTTGTATTGCACCAATAATCAATAAGATAAGTACGATATTAGTTCCAATCTTTAAAGCCTTGTTTGATTTATTATCTTTTAATATATCCCCCAACATATAGCACGCCCCTCATGCTCTCCTCTGTTTTGTTTCTCTTTACATTTTAACATAAATTACCTATTCCTTCCTTTTCATTCGAATAACATACAAAAAAACCTGCCAATTACTCGGCAGGTTCCCTACACATTAAAACGATAACCAGCTCCCCATACTGTTTCAATATATTGTGGGTGGGCAGGATCTCTTTCAATTTTTTCACGTAGCTTTCTAATGTGGACGACAACAGTGGCTAAATCACCAGCGGAATCTAATCCCCAAATGCGTTCAAATAACTGTTCTTTATTTAATACTTGGTTTGGATGTGTGACAAAGAATGTTAATAAATCAAATTCCTTCGTTGTAAATGCCACTTCTTCATTGTTTATAAAAACTTTCCTCGCTCGTTGATCGATAGAAATTCCGTGAATATATAACGTATCACGTTGCTTACTTACATTTCCTGATAATCTTTCATAACGAGCAATATGAGCTTTTACTCTTGCGACTAATTCGCTTGGGCTAAACGGTTTCGTTATATAATCATCCGCTCCTAATCCGAGTCCGCGAATTTTATCTATATCTTCTTTTTTTGCTGAAACAAGTAGAATCGGAATATCTTTTACAGCACGTATTTGTTTACAAATTTCGAATCCGTTCATTTTCGGGAGCATAATATCTAAAATAATTAAATCATATTCTTCTTGCAGGGCTATTTGTAAACCTGTTTCTCCTGAATGCTCTACATCAACTTGGAAATCATTAATTTCTAAATAATCTCGCTGTAATTCTGCAATACTTACTTCATCTTCTATTAGTAAAATTCTTTTCAATTTACTCACCACATTCCTCTACTTTTTCCAATGAGAAGAAAATGCTTGTGCCTTTACCAAGCTCGCTTTCCGCCCAAATTCCCCCGCCATGTTCTTCAACAATTTGCTTCGCTATTGCTAAACCAAGTCCACTTCCACCTGTGCTAGAATTTCGCGATTGTTCTGCACGATAAAAACGTTCAAAGATATACGGTAGCGTATCAGATTCTATACCTGATCCATTGTCCATCACTTTCACAATAACTTTATTGTTATCACTCGATACTGTTACAGTAATTTTCTTCTCTTCTTTATCCATGTACTTCACACTATTATGAATTAAATTTGATATAACTCTATTTATCTTTTCGCAATCAGCCGTTACATATAATGGCGATGAATGTAATTGTAAGTTAACTTCTATACCTTCTTCACTTAAATCCATCTGCATCTCTTCTATTAATTCTTGCATAAACGTATTTAATTCAACTGTCTCAAATTGGAATGGAACTCGATTCAAATCGAGCTTTGAAAACAAAAAGAGTTCATCAATGAGTGTGTCCATATGTTTTGCCTTCGTGTGAATTGTCGTTAAATACTTATCCATTTTTTCTGGCGTATTTGCTACCCCGTCCTTTATTCCCTCTACATATCCGATAATAGATGTAATCGGTGTTTTTAAATCATGCGATATGTTTGAAATAAGTTCTTTTCGATTTTCTTCATACTGCGTTTGTACTTCAATCGATTCTTTTAACTTCTTCCTCATTTCCTCAAATCCTTGATTTAATTGACCTATTTCATCGTGCGATGTAACTGGCATTTGAAAATCTAAATTTCCTTCTTTAATTTTCTCTGTTGCGCCTTTCAATACAAAAATTGGTTTTATTACACTTCTTGAAACGAGATAACTTAATAACCCAATAAGTAAAATAGCTAATAGTAAAAGCGATACGAATAAGATTGGAAATAATTTTTGTGTAAGATCTACAAATGAACTTTGCTTTTTTAGTACAAATATACTCCCTTCTTCTTTCTCTGCAAAATAAAAATCAAATTTTACATATCGATAAAATGTATCACCTAGTTCCGTTGTACCACGACTATTAATATTTGCTGCTTCAAATTTCGGAAGGGCTTCTATTAAAGTCGAACTTTCAAAACCCTTTGTAGCATAAGAAATGTTTTCTCCCTTTCTTACAATTATTTTCACGCCTTCTTTTTCAATTGATGAAACGAACGATTCATCTAATAATTGAGATTGATGTTGCTTTGCCGCTAATTTTAATTCAAGATAGGCATTCTCTTCTTCTGGTGTAAGCGGCTTTTGAATGTAAGAACTTTTATAGAAATTTTTCACTGCTTCCAAGTCACCTGTTATCGAAAAAACAATTAAAAATCCCGCGACTAATATGAGCGTAATAGAAACGAGAATTACAGCAATATAAGAAAATAAAAACCTTGTTTTAATAGACATCATTTACATCCTCACTTTACCCATCCTTCATATTCATAAGCATAAAAATATATGTTCAAATACTCAAGCGATTTTATAGTAATTTTAGCGTCAGTTTATAAAAATTTAATGTTCCTATTTTACAGTTGAAATTAGGAGGTTGAAATTCCATGTTCAAAAAAACATTCAGTATGATATGTTGCGTAATTTTTTTACAAGGATGCTCGCAAGAACAAGAAGTAAAAAAGGAGATGACAAACATGGAGACTGCACTACTAGCAGCTACTGAAAAAAATGAAACGAATACTGTTATATCTTTACTAAAACAAGGCGCAAATATAAATGCGACGGATAATCAAGGACGCACTCCGCTTATGATTGCTACATACAAAAATGATGTAAAAACCGCAAAAGCGCTTATCGAATCTGGTGCTGATGTAAATATCCAAGATGACATGAAAAACAATCCCTTTCTATACGCCGGTGCGGAAGGTTACTTAGACATTTTAAAGCTAACAATTGATGCTGGTGCAGATCCTACGATTACAAATCGTTACGGTGGAACAGCTCTTATCCCAGCCTCAGAACATGGCTATATTGAAGTTATAAAAGAACTCCTCACTCGAACAAATATTGATGTAAATCATGTAAATAACCTCGGATGGACAGCTTTAATGGAAGCCATCGTACTAAATAACGGAAACGAAACACAGCAACAAGTCATTCGCCTTCTTATTGAGCACGGTGCAGATGTAAATATTCCAGACCATGATGGTGTTACCCCGTTAGAGCATGCTCGCGCTCATCACTTTGAAGAGATAGAGAAGATTTTGTTAGAAGGACGTAAGTAAAAAGCTAATTTTTGCCTTCCTCCCCCACCCTATGCTACATTTAAGCCGTTACATTAATATTAATAGGGTGGGAATAAAAATGAACAAACCTAAAATTGGGATGATTGGACTTGGAAGTATTGCGCAAAAGGCCTATCTTCCAACACTTACAAAAGAAACAGATTGGAATTTTGTAGGGGCGTTTACACCTAACGAGGAGAAAAGAAAACAAGTTTGCCAGCAATACCGGATTCAAGACTTTCATTCTATTGAAATGTTAGCTTCGGAATGCGATGCAATCTTCGTGCATAGTTCAACTGCATCACATTATGAAATCGTTTCTGAACTTCTGAAAAAAGGGATCGACGTTTATGTTGATAAGCCGCTAGCAGCTACAGTGGAACAAGCTGAGCAACTAGTCGAGTTGAGCGAGAAGTATAACCGAAAATTAATGGTCGGATTTAATCGCAGATTCGTTCCTATGTATGTCGCTGCCAAAGAACAGGCTAATGATATTTCATGGATTCGAATTGAAAAGCATCGTACAAATAAAGTCGGGCCATATACGTACGACTTCACTATGTTAGATGATTATTTACACATTGTAGATACTGCTCGCTGGTTAGCTAATGATGACCTTAACGCCGTCCACAATATGATGCAAATCAATGAAAAGAATGAACTTCTTTACGGACATCATACATATACAACTCCAAGTGGACTGTTACTTTCTACTGCAATGCATCGCCATGCCGGTACAAATTTAGAACAAATTGAACTTGTAACGCCAGGGAAAATCATTCGCGTAAAAAATATGAATACATTTGAAATTGAACAGGAAAACTCAGTTTCACAAAGTGGTTCCCCATCATGGGATACGACGTTAAAACAACGTGGTTTTGAAGATGCTGTTCATCATTTTATTGAGTGTGTACAAGGCGATACAAAGCCTGTTGTAGATGGATTAGAAGGATTAAAAACGCAGCAAATGCTACAATCTTTACTAGATGATGTAAACAAAAATTAAAACGGATACATTTTTCAGAATTTACTTTCATTCCCATTTCCTCTTTATTTCTCTCGTAAATTTCTATAGAATATGTTGATAGGAATTATAAATTTCATAATGAATCGTGGAAAGGATGGGATTAACACATGTGGAACGAGTTTAAAAAATTCGCATTCAAAGGTAATGTAATCGATTTAGCTGTCGGGGTTGTAATCGGTGCTGCATTTGGTAAAATCGTTAGTTCTTTAGTAAAAGATATCATCACACCATTACTTGGTATGGTATTAGGTGGCGTTGACTTTACAGATTTAAAAATTACATTCGGTAAATCATCTATTATGTATGGTAACTTCATCCAAACTATTTTTGATTTCTTAATTATTGCAGCTGCTATCTTTATGTTTGTTAAAGTTTTCAACAAACTAACATCTAAAAGAGAAGAAGAAAAAGAGGAAGAACTTCCAGAACCAACAAAAGAAGAAGAACTTCTTGGCGAAATTCGCGACTTACTAAAACAGCAAAACTCTTCTAAAGATAGAGCATAATTGAACGGATAAAAAGGCATGTCCCTCGGGACATGCCTTTTCTATATGCTATAACGTTTCCGAATTCATATGAATAAATAAAATAATACCAGCAACCATAAGTACCATAATGCTACCTGCAAATAGTGTAATACCAATAAACATTAAACTTGTGCTCATATCTACTGATACACTTTCAATAAAAATAGAAATTACATACGTGATAAGGGCAATTCCTGCAAGAATACTTCCTGGAACAAATCGCTTTAAGCCATTTTGTTTTAACGTCATATATGCAAAAATAGCAGTCATACAAAGCGTAATTATCCAAAGAACGATCATCTCTTCTCCCCCCTCACAAGCCTTTTCTTTCTATTATACATGACATTGCCCTATAATAGGTAAATTTGCACTTATGTGACATATAACAAGGAATCATACAATTTATAGAGAAATCTTCTAAATAAGCTATAAACTAGGGAGAATTTCAATTGGAAGATGATATTGTAGGATATTTTAAACAAGTAGAGCGATTCGATTAAATTACAATTGACTTAGACAAAGATGAAACCATTATTACTGGCCATGTGAAACAATATAATCCTTCTAGATTAGAACAGTTAATACAAAGTTTTAAAACGCACTGCCCAAACATGCCTTGAACATAATTTACGAAGCGCTGAAGAACTTTTTGCATTTTGGAAAAGAAATTGACCACTGGGAAAATATGGATATTTTTCATATAAATTGATATAATTACCATATACAAATATTCTTTGTAAGGGAGTGTTCATAATGATTTGGATTTCACTAATCGTATTAGCTTATTTCATCATTCTCGTCCCAATACAGTACAACTACATTAAAATGCTCAAAGAAAAACAGAAAAAAATGAATGTCTCACAAAACGAACTATATGACAACATGTCTTATGAAGAATCCCAAGTGCATTACCATTATCAAAGTAACGTATTTACAATACCTGCTTCGCTTGTCGCAAGTATTATTTATAAAGTGAAACATGCAGCATAATGTGTACGCTGTAAAATTATTGTTTGAGTCTGTTCATGCTGGTGAGCCTGATCCTACGAAAATTGATGAGCATTATGAAGAGAATCACGATACACTTTTTGAAGAAAGTATTATTCTTGTTAAAGCAAACAGTTTAGAAGAAGCTCATGAACTAGGTGAAAATATAGCTATACAATCGGAGCACACATACGATAATATGTATGATGAGCAAATCACATGGACGTTCCGAAAAGTGTTACATGTGTTTGAATTAGACGATACGCCATTTGAAACTGGAAAAGAATTGTACGCAAGATTTTTACACGTTAAGAAAAATGAAACTGTAGATACAGTAATTGAAAAATATTATCCTGAATATGAATAAAAGCTCACAGCAATCGCTGTGAGCTTTTTTATACTTACTTCGTTGAATCTCTAAATTGGATACGGTGAGGTAAGATAACAGTGTGATCTTCTACTTTTTCTTTGTTCATATACTTTGTTAATAGACGCATTGCTACTGCACCGATATCATACATCGGTTGTACAACTGTTGAAAGTTGCGGACGAACCATTAATGCAAGGCGTGTATTATCGAAACCAAGTACTTCTACGTCAGTTGGTACGTTTAATCCAGCGTCTTGTGCTGCGTGGATTACACCTAGTGCCATTTCATCAGACGATACGAAGATTGCTGTTGGCTTTTCATCATTGCTCCAAAGCTTTTCGAATGCTTCGATACCTGAGTCATATGTGTAATCTCCATCGATTACAAGATTTTCATCATATGAAATACCTTCTTCTTCTAAAGCTTTTTTATAACCTTGTAACTTTTTCGCGCTTCCCGCTTTATCAATGAATGGACCAGAGACGAAACCGATACGCTTATGTCCTTGCTCAATAAAGTGCTTCATTGCATCGTAAGCTGCTTGTGTATAATCAATATTTACTGATGGCGTTTCATTTTGCTCATCGAATGACGCTGCTAATACAATTGGTACTGGAGATTTTTTAAATTCTTCAATGTGAATGTCTGTAATATCTTCACCCATGAAAACAATTCCGTCCACTTGCTTTCCAAGCATCGTATTTAATAAATGGAACTCTTTCTCTTTGTTTTGGTCAGAGTTACTTAAAATGATGTTATATTTGTACATTGTTGCGATATCTTCAATTCCACGTGCAAGTTCTGCATAAAACGTATTTGAGATATCAGGAATAATAACACCTACTGTAGTTGTCTTCTTACTTGCTAGTCCACGTGCTACCGCATTTGGGCGGTACCCTAAACGATCAATTGCTTCTAATACTTTCTTTCTTGTTGTAGGCTTTACATTTGGGTTACCGTTCACAACGCGTGATACGGTAGCCATTGAAACGTTCGCTTCGCGCGCTACATCATAGATTGTTACGTTCATCTCATCGCACACTCCTTCTATTTTTGTTATCTATTTTTATGTATCGGTTACTTGAATGAAAAAAAGACATCAACTCTATTTGCAGATGCCACCAATCGTCCCGAGTTCTTCCTTTTACTAATGATACGATAAAAACGCAGGCTCATACAATATTTTCCCGCAAAAGTTTCGAAAAAATTCGCTTCTTTTCTCGTATTTTCGTATTTTTTATGAAAAAAGAGCATTTTTTGTAAAAAAATAGATGTTTCCTAAGTAGAAATCTTATTTTAAGCAGTACGATAGTAAATGAAATTTATATCGACGATTTTTCGAATATATGAACCGTAACTCGAAATATATCAGCGATTTTCCAAATATATCTACCACAACTCTAATTATATCAGCGATTTTTTAAATATATCAACTTACCAACAAAAATCGACAATGACAGTCTCTATACAGATGCCCCAAAACGCCTTATTGGAACAGCTCATTAAAAGCTTTTATAATTTACTTCCAAATGATTTTAATTCATTCATAAAATCATTGAACTGCGGAATATTCATTTGCTGCGCCTCATCTGATAAAGCTACAGCGGGATTTGGATGTACTTCAGCCATAATTGCGTCTGCACCAATTGCCATCGCTGCTTTTGCAGTTGATAAGAGAAGGTCACGTCGCCCTGTAGAATGCGTTACATCGACAACAACAGGTAAATGTGTTCCTTTCTTTAAAATCGGTACAGCGGAAATATCAAGCGTCTTACGCGTCACTCTTTCATACGTGCGAATACCTCGTTCACATAAAATAATGTTCCCATTTCCCTTTGCCATAATATATTCTGCCGCATTAATGAATTCTTCAATCGTTGCTGATAGACCACGTTTTAATAATACTGGTTTATTTACAGCACCAGCTGCCCTTAGCAAATCAAAGTTTTGCATATTGTGAGTGCCAATTTGAATAACATCAACGTAATCTAATGACATCTCAATATCATTTGGATTTAAAATTTCACTAATAACAGCCAAATCATATTTATCTGCTACTTGGCGTAAAATTTGTAATCCTGCTAATCCAAGACCTTGAAAATCATACGGTGAAGTATGTGGCTTGAAAGCACCACCACGCATTAATTTCAACAATCGTATCTTCTATTTTTTCTTACAAGACACAAGTAGTGCTTTACGATGATCCTCTTCTTGTAACTCTAAACCAACTTGAAAAATTTGTTTGAAAATATATTGTAAAGTCGAAGTTTCAAATGGACCATTATTATTCTCTACAATTAAATCCAGCATATTTCTTTCACGTACAGGATCAAAACGTTTCACACCTTATACTTCTTTTAAAGTACCAACTTCTTGTACGAGACGACCTCTTTCGTTTAATAACTCTAATATTTGTAAATTAAGTTAATCAATTTCAGAACGTAAATGACCTAATTGTTGTGATGCCATAAAAAAGCCACATCTTTCAAATTCCTATATATTACTTTTTTAAGATAACTTATTATAGTTGATACATATACGATTGTCACACGATATACAGCAATGAATTATCATCAAAAAACATTGTATATTTTCATTTAAAATAAAAAAAAAGACAGTTTACATACTGTCTTTTTTACAAGAAGGAAACAAACGGTTTATCACTGTTTTTCTCTTTTATAATAACGGCCTCAATTTTACTCTCGGACTTGATCTGTAATTGTACTTTCGCATCTTTAGGCAATTTGTCCAACATACCTTGCGCAGCCAATTGGGTAAGAGCCATTAATTCTGTTTTACCGTTATATTTAATAACAATATTCATATTTAATGTATCCATTTGATCTTTCTTATAAGAAACTTTTGCGTTGACTGGAATAAAATCTCCAGTAGAAAAACCTTTTATTTCCTTAGCAAAGTTAGTTATTTTTGTATTATCTTCTCCATGTGCTTGTGTAAATTCATCAGAAGGATATGAATACGACTTTTCATCAATTGTACTCCAATTTCCAAGGTTCGCATCATTCTTTTGAACAGTAGCACTAGCAATATACGTACCATTTTTTAAAGAACTTGTACTTTCTTGCTTAAAGATAGCAAACGTAATTGGAGATTTGTTATATTTATCATTTTTGTTAATAGCTTCAATAAGTTGTTTAGCAACTTCAGACCCTTTAGACATAGCTTCTTCATTCGATACACTTGAAGACATAGCTAAGCCAATCATAACACCAGATAAACTTAATTCATTTGAATTCTGTTTTCCGAAATAGTCTTGTTCTATAATATTCGTCAAAACTGGCGCTTCTACTTTCGCAACTAGTTCATCAACTAGTTTCTCTGGAATATACTGATTTAATTGCAGTACGTGACTCTCTGTATCAAATTGCTGCGTTGCAATATTTATTAAACCATTTTCATACTCTGCTAAATCTAATTTAGAATTTGTTTTTATATTAGCTGTATTAATAACCTTTTGTTCTTTTAAAGGAATAACAGTTCTATAATAATCTTTAGAAACAGCAGTTCTCGGAATCATACTTTTTTCTTTTGTATCTTTTTGTATAACTTCATCCTTCTTACTAATCGTATTACTATTGTTACTACAAGCTCCCAGTAATAAACTTACGACTGCGAAGGATAATGCCATTTTCTTCATTACTTAAAACCTACTTTCAACAATCTAGTTATTTAGTTTGAACTATTAATAGTGTACCATTAAATATATTTCAACAAAAACAAAAAAAAGAAGCAAGCACCTTTAGCTTGCTTCTTTTTACTTTATATTCTCTTCTAAAGCATCTTTTTTAATATTCCAATGAGATGTATTCCATACTACCATCCCATCTTTTATGTATAGCACTTGCGGTGATTCATGTCTAATACTGTATTGTTCTGCAACACGATTTGACACATCTCTTGCATCTTGTACGTATAAGTAATACGCTGGCACTTCTCTTTCTTCACTGCAATACGCTTGAAATTCTGTGTATGCACCGTGACTAATCGGGCATGTCGTACTATGTTTAAAAAGAACATACGGCTCATTCTTTTCTACTAAGACTTCAAGCTCTTCAATTGTTTCAAGCTTTGTCATATTCATCACGATTCACCTCTCATACGAAATCTAGAGCGCTTCTCTTTCTTTTCAGCGTTTTTCTCAATTCTTTCTAATTTACGCTCTTCTTTTTCAACCTTCTTCTCTTGTCTCGACGCACGGTAATGATTGTATACTTCAATCGCCGCACTGCTCCACTGTACAACTTGCGCTACTTTATCAGCGTTATTTTCAATTTCGTCCGTTACAGAGTCTGATACATTACGAAGCTTCGTATTTAAAGATTGGATTGTCGTTCCAATCCCATCTACACCCGCTACCACTTTATTTAATGACTGTGACTTCTGTTGAATATCATCAGCTAACGCATTCGTTTTATGTAATAATTGCTCTGTCTCTACGCTAATTCCTTGCATTTGTTTTTCTAAACCTTCTAACGTGCTTGCAACGTTTTCTAACGTCTTCTGAACCGATAACAACGTTCTGCATACATACACTACTAATACTGCGAAAGCAACCGCGATAATAGCCGCACTTACATATAAAAGAACTTGCATTTCATCACTTCCTTTATCTTTTTCATACTTTCCCCTATTATACAATCATTTTCCGTTTCATTCTAATCCCTATCTCATCATTAGAATTTTCATACTTATTCGTTAACTGTAACATAAATCATTCAACAAATTCCACTAAGTAGGTTACAATAGGAGAGGATACATAATTAGTAGGGAGGCTTTACATATGAAAGATCCACGTATTGAAAAGTTAGCATACAATTTAATTAACTACTCTATCCGCTTACAAAAAGGTGAAAAAGTATTAATTGAAAACTTTGGCTTACAAAAAGAACTTGTAACTGCACTTGTAAAAGAAGCATATGCAGCTGGTGGTTTCCCATTCGTCTCTTTAAAAGATCATCAAGTAGATCGCTCTTTATTAATGGGTGCTACTGAAGAACATTTCGAACAAATCGCTGCATATGAAGCAAGCGTAATGAAAGACATGGACGCTTATATCGGTCTTCGCTCTGGCGATAATATTAATGAACAAGCTGACGTTCCAAGTGAGCGTATGAAAGTTCATGGCCAAACAGTTGGCAAAAAAGTTCATAGAGACATTCGCGTTCCAAAAACACGCTGGGTTGTTCTTCGCTACCCAAATGCTTCTATGGCACAGCTTGCTAAAATGAGTACAGAAGCTTTCGAAGACTTCTACTTTGAAGTATGTAACTTAGACTACGGTAAAATGGATAAGGCGATGGATAGCCTTGTTACATTAATGAATAAAACAGATAAAGTTCGTTTAACTGGTCCTGGAACTGACTTAACATTCTCTATTAAAGACATTCCAGCAATTAAATGCTCAGGTCATTTAAACATTCCAGATGGTGAAGTATACTCTGCACCAGTTCGTGACTCTGTTAACGGTACAGTTTCTTACAACACACCATCTCCTTACAACGGTTATACATTTGAAAATGTACAACTTAAGTTCGAGAACGGCCAAATCGTTGAAGCAACTGCAAACGATTCAGAACGCATTAACAAAATCTTCGATACAGACGAAGGCGCACGCTACGTTGGTGAATTCGCAATTGGCGTAAACCCATACATCTTACATCCAATGGGAGACATCCTATTCGATGAAAAAATCGATGGCAGCTTCCACTTCACTCCTGGACAAGCTTACGACGATGCATGGAATGGTAACAACTCAAACATCCATTGGGACTTAGTATGCATCCAACGCCCTGAATACGGCGGCGGTGAAATTTACTTCGACGACGTACTAATCCGTAAAGACGGACGCTTCGTTGTACCTGAACTAGAAGCTTTAAACCCAGAGAACTTAAAATAATAAAAAACGCTCGGAATTATATCCGAGCGTTTTTTATTATCCTCACCCTATATCGATCTACTGTTCTTACTTTTTGTTTGCTGAAAATGAAAATAATATAAAAGCGCCACTGCGATAGTACCTATTAATATTGGTTCATATAAGGGCAGATCCCATTTCATATATACTCTAGTGCAAATAGCAAACACAAGCAAAATTTCCAAACAAAACAAAGGTTTTACATATTTCATTTCTTACCTACCATTTCTATTTTCACATGCGGATTTTCTTTCTCGATAAGCGCCAAAAATTCATTCATATTTTGCGGCATCGCAATTATATGTACTTTATATGCATTCGTCGTAATTTCAAGCGATTTCCTAACTTGACGAATTATTCTTATCTCTTTCAATACAATATCGTCATTTAAAACACCGTACTTTAATACGCCATTTTCTACTTTATGTTTTTTAATAAATACTTCCCAAACAAGTGGTACATTTACAATGAAGCATAAACCCATCCCAATCAACGCCGATATCCAATGCGCTTTATTAGTGAAAAGCATGACAATTGGATATATACACATAAAAGCTAACGTAAGACAAACAAAAATGACTACTGACTTACTTCTTTGAATTGGAAAGTTCATACCTACACCCCCTAATCCAAATTATACCACTATTTCCATTTTAGTTCATAGAAAAAGGCCATTTCTAAATGACCTTTTACACAATGTACCTATAAAATTTCTTATCTACCTGTAACACTGGAAAATTTTTCGGCAACTGATCTATACTCACACTTTGAAAACCATTCTTTTCATAAAAACGATGTGCCGCTAAAAATTTTACTGTTGTTCCTAAGTAAATATCTTTCAATTTTTTATCCTCAGCCCATGAAATTGCTGTTTGAAGCAACATATGTGATGCGCCCCATTCTTTTCCACGAAACTCTTTTTGTACGAACATTTTTCTTAGCGCTACTTGATGATTCTCAATATCTAATAAAGCTACTGTTCCAACTACTTTACCATCATAAATTGCTACCCAAAAGTTTCCGTGATCCTTTTGATAGAATGTTTCTATTTCAAGTAAATCAGGTTGCTCTTCTTTCGTAATGGGAACATTATACTCTTTTTGCTGAATATGAACGATAAGATCTACTACTTCCTCTTGAAACGTACTTTCATACGGAACAATACGAATTTTCTCGTTCATCGAATTTCTTTCCACTCTGAAGCTAATAAACTATATACAGCGACATCATGGAAATGATTATATAACCATTCTTCATCTCGTAAAATACCATCTAACTTAAACCCTAAACGCTCTGGAATAGCGCGACTTTTCACATTTTCAACACCGCATCGGATTTCCATTTTATTTAATTTTAAATACTCAAATGCATATTGAAGCACAGCCTTCACGCTACGCGTCATAACGCCTTTTCCTCCAGTATCTTCTGCAAGGTAATACCCAAGACTCGCGGCTTTCTTCCCCCAGCTCACTGGATGAATACCTACCATCCCAACGAGCTTTCCTTTGTAACGTATACCACTTTCAAAACCGTCTCCCTCTGCAAATTTCTTTAACCACATCGGAAAAATCTCATCATAAGCATCAGCAGATTTTGTCCCATCTACCCAAGGGAGCCATTTTCGTAAATGATTACGGTTTTGATCTAATAATTGATATAATTCCTCTTTATGATGTTTTTCTAGTAATTGTAGTTCGATTTCGTCATCTACTCGGAGTGTGAACATGCTTTTTAGTCCCCTTTTTAGTTTTCTTATTATTCTAACATTTTTAGGTGTAAAAAGTTAAATATTAACACTTTCTTTTGATTTTCTTTGTATAAAACCAGAAGAATACGATACTCCCGTAATAACTAATATCATTCCTACAGATTGTGCAGATGTTATATTGAATCCTTCAATAAAAGAAATAAGTATTGTAACAACAGGCACTAGATTAAAAAATAATGATGTCCTTGCTGCACCAATTTGAGCAATTCCATTATTCCACCATAAGTAACCAAGCACACTCATTCCAATTGCCATAAAGAGAATTGCTCCCCATGCCAACAAAGGAATTTCTAAAACTGGTACTATACTTTTTTGTGTAGAAGATATGATAATAAAGGCAAGTGCACCAATAGTCATCGTATATGTCGTCGTTTGTATTGGATTACCAGTTTTAATAAACCGTCTGCCTAGCACGCCGTATAACGCCCAGCAAATATTCCCTAATAAAATATAAAAATCCCCTTTTGAAAATGATAAATGTTGTAGTATTGTAAACGAACCTTGTGTAAGTACAAAAACAACGCCAATTAGTGCAAGTAACATTCCAATAGCTTGGCGCTTCACAATTTTCTCTCGTAAAATGACACTTGCTAACAGCGTCGTAACGAGAGGATTTGTCGCCATAATAAGTGCACCATTAACAGCTTCTGTATATTTCATTCCTAAAAAGAAAAAAAAGTTAAAGCCGAATACACCAACAATACCTAGCAAAAGATAATAGGTCCTATTCTGCATCCATACTTTCAAATCAAAATCTTTTCGTATTTTTAACAAACATAACATCACAAATGCAGCAATCCCAAAACGCCATGCTGCTATATGAATTACGTCGAAATACTGCACCGCATATTTCGACGCATTAAATGTCCCACCAGTAAATATCGCAAAACCTAATAACTGCGTATATACTTTATTTTTCATTGCCGGCCTCCAAGTCCTTTTCTTCTAGAAAACCGTAATAAATTTCTAACTTCTCCTCCGTTAGCTGAACAACTTTTTGCAATTGTTCCTGCTGTTCTTTTAATCGCTCCAAGTGCGTTGTTAAAATGGAAATTCTCTTTTTTACTTTCGCTGGTACTTCCTCTTTCTTCTGCCTAATTTCCTCTATAATGCACCCATCACTTGCAAACTCAGCCATCTCTTCTAATGACATCCCAGTTTGTTTTAATGAATATAAAAATTTTAATAAACGTACATCGCCTTCTGTATATTGACGAATACCACTATATCGCGTTGGTGGTGGTAATAAACCTAATTTCTCATAGTAGCGCAAAGTGTGAATGCCCATCCCTGTTAATTCTGCTACTTCACCGATTTTATACATGTTCTCTCCCCCTTGTTTTTACATTTTCATCTTACAACCTAGAGTTAGCTCTAGGTCAATACATAAATAAAAGTTGAACACAACAAAAAAGACGCACAGCCACCGCTATGCGTCTTTTCTATTATTTCTCTGCAACTTGAACTTCTTTTACGTAAGCTGCTTCGAATTTTTGGATGTCACCTGCGCCCATGAAAATTAGAACGCCGTTTTTATGTTTCTTTAATACATCCGTTGTTGTATCTGTAATTAATTCTGCACCGTCAATACGCTTTTGCAGATCTTCGATTGTTAATTCACCTTTGTTTTCACGTGCTGATCCGAAAATATCACATAAGTATACTTGGTCAGCTTTGCTTAAGCTTTCTGCGAACTCATCTAAGAACTTTTCTGTACGTGAGAATGTATGTGGCTGGAATACAGCGACAACTTCACGCTCTGGATGTTTTTGACGAGCAGCTTCAATCGTTGCATTAATTTCTGTCGGATGGTGTGCGTAGTCATCGATGATTACTTGCTCTCCCATCGGCTTTTCATTAAAGCGACGTTTTACGCCTTCAAAAGTTGTTAATTGATGTTTTACTGCTTCTACATCAACGTTTTCATAATGACAAAGCGCGATTACTGCTAATGCATTTAATACGCTATGGTTGCCGTATCCTGTAATTTTGAACGTGTCATAGTACGTATTACGAACGAATACATCGAATATCGTGCCATCTGTTCTCTTTTGAATGTTACGTGCTTGGAAATCATTATCTTCTCCAAATCCATAGAAAATAACAGGTACTTTCGCTTGAATTTTTTGAAGTTCTTCATCATCTCCACATGCAATAATGCCTTTTTTCACTTGCAATGCCATCTCTTGGAATGCACTGAATACATCATTGATGTCTGCAAAATAATCTGGATGATCAAAATCAATATTCGTCATAATTGCATAGTCTGGATTGTAAGACAAGAAATGACGACGATACTCACAAGCTTCAAATACAAAATACTTACTATTTTCTACCCCATGCCCTGTTCCATCTCCAATAAGGTAAGATGTCGGGTGTGCACCTTGCATTACATGGGCTAACAAACCTGTTGTTGATGTTTTTCCGTGTGCACCAGTTACAGCAACACTTGTGTATTGGCTCATCAGGTCACCTAAGAAATGATGGTAACGATGGACTGGGATGTTTAATTCTTTTGCTGCTACGATTTCTTCATGCGTATCAGGAAATGCATTTCCTGCAATAATCACTTGTCCTTCTTCTACATTATTCTTATCAAAAGGAAGGATCGAGATACTACGCTTTTCCAACGCTGTTTGTGTAAAGAAACGCTTTTCATAATCAGACCCTTGAACAGTATGCTTCATATCATGAAGAATTTGCGCTAATGAACTCATTCCTGTTCCTTTAATTCCTACAAAATGGTAAACTGTCATCTTAAAGAACCTCCAACATTTCGAACTAATACAACGGCCTATCTATAAGACAGTATATGAATCTTTTCTTATTTTGGTAATCATCATACATTTTTGATGTAGTGAAGTTATTCTTTCCCTTCACTTATCAGGATAAACTCGTACGTACTTCTTTATATGTCCATAACAAGTCCATTATAGCAAAAAAGAAGCCGCTATACTATGATAACAGAAAAACTGATAGGGTCAATCACCTATCAGTTTTTCTCTCTTTTACATATCTTCTCTTTTTTCTAATTGAACACGCTCTAAACGTGGGTTTGGACGATATTTACGACCAGCTTTTGCTTCTGGTTTCCCATTTAATTCTACATTATCACCAGTAAAGCCAATATTCATTTTTAACAAGCTACTTCCTACCCCGTATATGTCAACAGGTACCTTTTGAGCTTCAAATTCACGAATACGTTTTTCATCAAATCCACCAGTTACAACGATGTCTACATGCTGGAATCCTTCTTCATCAAGCGCCTTGCGAAGTGCAAATACGAGCGATGGGTTTACACCACGTGGATCGAATGTTCCAAGTACTTCTGGGTGGCGAATAAAGTATTGATCAATCATTGTGCGAGACGTATCTACACGCACACCTTTTAATGTTGATCCAAACTCACGCGCTACACGAAGTGCATCTGTAATAACATCATTATTGTAATCAATTAGTACAACTAATTCATCTTCTGGGAATTTCTTATGATATGCTTTTGCCGCTTCTACAACATCACCATTAAACATTTGAATTAATGCGTGAGGCATTGTTCCCATACCACTTCTGCCCCACCATTCATTCATCGCATGCGTCGCTTGTGCGCTCATACCTCCGATGTATGCTGCATAACCGTCACCAGCTTGTTGTGTATAATGATCGTCACGATCTCCCATGAAAATAACTGGTTTTTCTTTATCTACACTACGTGCAGCTTGAACAACATTATATACGTTTGTTGCAACCGATGTACGACGAGCTAAAATCCCATCAATAACACCTTCTAAAAATCCGAAATTCTCATAAGGACCATGAATTGTTAACACTGTTTCAAATGGACTAATTTTATCGCCATCTTTTAAAGAGTTAATCTCAAGTTCCTCAGGATTTTTAGCGAATGTTTGTAGCAATGCAATTACTTCATCCGTTCCGCAAAGAACTGCATTTTCCTTTTGGAAAAATTGCATCGTTACAACACTTTTCGGGCGAAATTCTTCGATGATTTCTCTAGTCTTTAAAAAGTAAACGGCAGAGAACCAACCTTCTCCAACACGTTCGTCAAATTTAAATGTTTTATTTGTTAGTCTATTTATTTCACCTTTTAATTTTAATTCAATTTCTTTCATGTCGCTTTACTCCCTACTTTACTATCCAACATTTTCTCTTAGTATACAGCAAAACCGTTTACTATACATTTGTTTCCTGCATAGCGGCAAATTCATCCTCAGAAATAAGGACATCTCTCGGTTTCGTTCCTCTACCTTCAGAAATAATTCCTTGCGATTCCATCTCTTCAATGAGACGTGCCGCGCGATTATAACCGATGCGGAATTTTCGCTGTACAGAAGATGTGGACGCTCCCCCTTGTTCTACAACAAATTGACATGCATCAAAGAACAATTCATCTTCCGACTCAGCCTGTTCTGTTTTCGCTAATAAATCCTCTTGCTTAAATAAGTAATTCGGCTTCATTTGCTTTCTCACATGATCAACTGTTTTTTCAATCTCATCATCCGATACATAGACACCTTGTATACGAACTGGCTTAGATGTACCGTTCCCTAAAAATAACATATCACCACGGCCAAGTAATTTCTCCGCGCCCCCAATATCGATAATCGTACGTGAATCAACTTGAGATGATACAGTAAACGCAATACGCGTTGGAATATTTGACTTAATTAAACCTGTAATAACATCTACAGATGGACGCTGCGTCGCTACTAATAAATGAATACCACAAGCACGTGCTTTTTGCGCAATACGACAAATCGCTTCCTCAACATCACCCGGTGCTACCATCATTAAATCAGCTAACTCGTCAATGACAATAACGATATAAGGTAATGTCTCTCCTGGAATTTCTCGCTCACTTACAATCGTATTGTAGCGAGTTAAATCACGAGCACCTGCGTGTGCAAACAATTCATAACGGCGTTCCATTTCCTCAACTGCCCATTTTAATGCAGCTGTTGCTGCTTTTACATCCGTAATAACAGGTGCTACAAGATGCGGAACAGAATTGTATGGTGCAAGCTCAACCATCTTCGGATCAATTAACATTAACTTCACTTCATGTGGTTTCGCTTTATATAAAATACTCGTTAAAATTGCGTTAATACACACACTTTTACCTGAACCCGTTGCACCCGCAATAAGTCCGTGCGGCATTTTTCGAATATCCGTTACAATTGGATCCCCTGAAATATCAAGTCCAAGCGCAACAGTAAGCGGTGATTCACTCTTTGTGAATACAGGACTTCTTAAAATTTCACGAAGAAATACTGGCTTACTTTCTTTATTTGGAACTTCAATCCCAATCGCACTCTTCCCTGGAATCGGCGCTTCAATACGAATATCTTTCGCAGCTAAACTTAACTTAATATCATCACTTAAATTTGTAATTTTATTTACTTTCACGCCTGGGTCTGGTTGCACTTCAAAACGAGTTACTGCTGGTCCTTGCGATACATTAATAACATGTGCTCCAACATGGAAATTATTAAACGTTGTATCTAATAATTCTTTCTGCTCTTCTAACCATTCTGTATTATCTAGCGCTGTTTGCTGTGGAATTGACAACAACGCTAATGGCGGAACAGTATACGTCGGTGGTGTATGCAATACATTTCGCATATCGTTCTCTCTTTGATTTACAACATATGCCTTCTCTTTTGGTTCTGTACTTGAAATTGACTTTTGTACTTGCTCTACCACTACTTGTTGCATTGGTTGTTCTTCCACTTGTGGTTCTGCTACTACTTGCTGCACTGGGCTTTCTTCCACTTGTGATTCTACTACCACCTGCTGCATTGGTTGCTCTTCCACTTGTGGTTCTGCTACTACTTGCTGCATTGGTTGTTCTTCCACTTGTGGTTCTGCTACTACTTGCTGCACTGGGCTTTCTTCCACTTGTGATTCTACTACCACCTGCTGCATTGATTGCTCTTCCACTTGTGGTTCTGCTACTACTTGCTGCATTGGTTGTTCTTCTACTTGTGTCTTTGCTACTACTTGCTGCACTGGGCTTTCTTCCACTTGTGGTTCTGCTACTACTTGCTGCATTGGTTGTTCTTCCACTTGTGGTTCTGCTACTACTTGCTGCACTGGGCTTTCTTCCACTTGTGATTCTACTACCACCTGCTGCATTGGTTGTTCTTCCACTTGTGGTTCTGCTACCTCTTGTTGTACTGGCTTATTCTCTACTCGTACATTAGCAGAAGGCTGCATTGCATTTGCTCTAGCTGCATGTCTTTCCATTAATCGTGTTCTATCTTGTTTCAACATAACAACATTAAATGGTACATGACGCTTTTTCTCACGTTTTGGTTCTTCTTTTTTTACAACGGGTTGTTCTTCTGCGACCGGCACTTCTTCTTCAACTGATTGCTCTTCTACGACCGGTGCTTCTTCTACAACTCGTTTATTTTCTTCTGTTTCTGCAATTAAAACATTCGCAAAGCTTTGAACATCGTTCTTTGTCTGTTCATCAGCCTCAGCTACATGTATGAATTCACTGTTTTGTTCAATTACTTCATCTTCTTGCTGAATTTCCTCAAGTGCTACAAATGTCTCTACTACAGGCGCTTTTGTTTCTGCGATCACTTCTACTTCTTCTTGCTCTTCTGTTTCCGCAATTACTTCCACTTCTTCTTGCTCTTCTGTTTCCGCAATCACTTCCACTTCTTCTTGCTCTTCTGTTTCTGTAATTACTTCTACTTCTACTTCTACTTCTACTTCTACTTCTACTTCTACTTCTTCTGACTCTTCCGCTTCTGCAATCACTTCCACTTCTTCTGACTCTTCTGCTTCTGCAATTACTTCTACTTCTTCTTGCTCTTCTGCTTCTGCAATCACTTCTACTTCTTCTGACTCTTCCGCTTCTGCAATCACTTCCACTTCTTCTGACTCTTCTGCTTCTGCAATTACTTCTACTTCTTCTTGCTCTTCTGCTTCTGCAATCACTTCTACTTCTTCTGACTCTTCCGTTTCTGCAATTACTTCCACTTCTTCTGATTCTTCTATTTCTGCGATTACTTCTACTTCTTCTTGCTCTTCTGTTTCTGTAATTACTTCTACTTCTTCTGACTCTTCCGTTTCTGCAATTACTTCCACTTCTTCTTGCTCTTCTGTTTCTGTAATTACTTCTACTTCTTCTGACTCTTCCGCTTCTGCAATTACTTCCACTTCTTCTGACTCTTCTACTTCTGCAATTACTTCTACTTCTTCTAGCTCTTCTGTTTCTGCAATTACTTCTACTTCTTCTAGCTCTTCTGTTTCTGCAATTACTTCTACTTCTTCTTGCTCTTCTGTTTCTGTAATTACTTCCACTTCTTCTAGCTCTTCTGGTATTTCCACAATGATTGTTTCTTCAAGTTTTTCTTCTGCTTTGACAATCACTGATTCTTCTGGAGCTTGCTTTTCTACTTCAATAGTAGGTTGTTTTATTTCTGTATTACGTTTAATTTCTTCTGATAATATTGTATCCTCGTGCTCTACTTTAGAAGCTACTAATTCTTCTTGTAGATTGTTTTCGTTTAACACCACTACATCTTTTTCTAGCTTAGCACTTTCCATCTGCTCAGCTACTGTTTTATGAAGTAATTCATCCGCTGAAACTTCCTGCGGTGTACTCATTTCTTTAATCACTTCTTTTTCTTCTACTAAAGGCACTTGGCGTTCAATTTCATAACCGTTTTTCTCTAGCCATTGATCAACAACTGATTTTTCTTCTTTTTTACTCTGTTGGCCTTTCTGTTCAACTACTTCACCTGGAGCAGAAGACGTTGCTTGCCCTTCTGAGAAATCAGATAATTTATATCCTTTTTTCTCTAACCATGCATCAACAACTGCTTTTCCCTCTACAGATATTTCAAGATCTTCTCTTTCTTTTACTTCCTCCTGCTTTTCAACCTTTTTCTCTACTGAAGGACGATTATATCCATAAATTGGCGAAATCATTTCTGTTGGACGAAATGGTCTACGGTTACTCTCTTGCGAAGGTGCAGATGCCTTTTTAACGACAGACTCCCGCACCGGTTCATATTGCACTTCCGGTTCTTCATATGTAGAAACAACCTTTTCCACATACGGTCGTCTGCTTCTTTCCACCTTTATTCCTCTTTGGGCAGTCGGTTCTTCATATGCTACTCCTTGAACAGGTTGTTCTTCAAAGCGATTTACTTCGCTTTCATCCTCTTCATCGAACCCATTATCCGGTACTAAAGGAAAACGGCATTTACCTGCATTCCTACTTGCCATTTGTGCTTCTCTTGCTTCAGTGTAGTGGTTTACACGAGGAATTTTCGGCTGACTTTCAATTTGCTTTGGTACTTCTTTATTCATCGCTGTTTGTTCTTCCTCTTTGTTAAACAGCTTTTTCATCCAATCTAACATGCTTACCACTCTTTCTACTAAATAGTAACATCCTTTATTGTATCAGCATTCGGCAAAAAGTGCAGGTAAAATTAAGCATGTCATATTTATCCACAATATTCTAATTTACGAGTGTTTTCCTATGGAAAAACGCAGCCTTTCATGTAAGACTGCGCTTAAGCTTTACTCTTCCGATATGCATCTACACTATCCGTTACACTTTGCAATAAAGAATTTACATACTGCGGGTCAGATAATTTTTTATCTTCTTCATAGTTTGACATAAACCCAAGTTCTAATAGTACGCCAGGTACTTTGGACCAATTGAATCCAGAAAGGTCACCCCTAAATTTAATTCCATTTACTTTCACTTGCTGATTTTCTCTCATTTTATTTACTATCGTTTGGGAGATTTGAAGACTTTCCGCATAAATCTCTTTCGTATACGGACTTCCTTCTGCCGGCGTCAATACAGCAAATCCACTTTGGTTTGGATTTTCAGAACCATCTGCATGAAGACGTAAAAATAAATTAGCCTTATGATTATTTGCGAATGTCGCCCGTTCTTTATTACTTATATCAACGTCTTGTGACGTTCTTGTCATTAACACTTGTATCCCTTTTTCTTCAAGCTTTTCTTTTAATAAAAAAGCCATTTCTAATACAAGTACAGCCTCTCTCTTTTTCGTCACAACACCTGTTGTACCATCTGTCACTTTATATTTTTGCGTTGTTGCCCCTGGTCCAATCGGCTCTAAATTTAAATTCGCTTTTTGTTGATGCCCTGGATCAATAACGACGAGAAACTTTCCTTGCTTTTCATTACTCTCTACTTTTTGTTCATTATTTTGCACTGGTTGCTCAATTGGCTGCACTGGCGTAGTTTCTTCTTTCTTTTCCTCAGATGATACTTCCTCTTGCTTATGTTCTACTTGCTCATTCGTTTGAATTGCTTGTGATTCTTCGTTCTTTTCTTGTTCTTGCTGCTTTTCTACCGGTGCGTCTTCTTTGGTATCTTTGTTTTTCTCTTGTATAGAAGATGTAGTTTCTTTTTTCGGCTGCTCTTGTGAACAACCGGCCATATATATTCCAATGAATACAATCATGCTCATTATTTTTATATACTTCATACTTCTCTCCCATCACTTTGCACCGGATTCAAAGTCTTTCTTATAATTGCCCTATAATCTCATCCATATTTCCAATATAAACTGGCTGCCATGTTTCTGTACCACGTTCTGCAGTATAAACTGGATAAGCGTCATCATCTATATTTACGAAAACTGGATCGCCCATATCCGTTTCATATCCAATTGCAATCCATCCTTCTTGCCACTTTCCGTTTTCTTCACTTATTAATGACTTTTTATGTTTATCATATCGGTAACCGATTTGTCCTTTTTCTAATTCACTTTCACTAAACACATATATTTCATAAGTACCTAGTTCAACATCTTGCTGTTTTGAAGTTTCAATTCGTTTTAGAAGTTCTGCGATTTTTGGTTGTTGTTTCATACGTCTATCCCCTTCTATTTTTCTAAATTTTAACTAGTTTGTTTATAAAATACAATATAGATTTTAAGACAAAAGGTGACACCCTTATCATATTTACGATTTTTTGAGTATATCTATCACAACTCTCAATATATTAACGATTCAACACGAAATTTCGACTTACCAACAAAAATGACAAAAAAGAGAGGCTGCCCAAAAGGACAACCTCTCTTTTTTTATATCAATTAAAATTTAAATTCTTGTCCAACTTCAAAACTATCTTCTAATACAAGAATACCTTTTTCTTGTGGAGCGTCTGGAAGCTCTAATTCACGTGCAGAGCAGATCATTCCAGAAGAAGGAACACCGCGAAGCTCAGCTGGCTTGATTAACATACCGCTTGGCATTACAGCACCGATTTTTGCAACGACAACTTTTTGTCCTGCATCAACGTTTGGTGCGCCACATACGATTTGTAATGTTTCTGTACCGATTTCTACTTTACAGATGTTTAACTTATCAGCATTTGGATGCTTTTCTTTTTCAGCTACATAACCTACAACAAATTTCGGAGAAAGATCTGCTTCTACTGTTTCTTCAAAGCCGTTCTTCGCTAAAATTTCGTTGATTTTCTCAACAAGCTCTTTCGTTAATGTAAGGTTACCTGTTTCTGTTACTTCTAAATAAGAAGATGCATTAAAGATGTTGAATCCTCCCGTTACGTTGCTTTCACGATCATAAACGCGAGCAACATCTCCTTTGCGATCAAAAGTACGGTTCTCTAAAGTAATATCTTGTAAGGCAACAATTAAAGTGTCACCAATTCCTTCAAGGTTGTAAAAAACGTTCACTTCGTTCATCCTTTCTCTTTTCCATCTGTCTTCTTCCGATTCTTCGCTAAAATAAAGATTGGTTCAAAGTCTCCATCTTCATATACGAATGAAAGTGATGTAATCGGAACATGCCCTTCGGCAAAAAATTTCATTGTCATTTGTGCAATAATATCATAACCGATTTCGTTAACGATATCAGCAATAATTAATACATCTTGGTGAGGAACAGCAACAACCATGTCACCAGAAATCTTTTCACGCATCGATTGTAGTAACGATTCGTTTAAAATACGCGTCGCGTCATACCCATCATTTGTGTTTAAAAAGTAGAATGTATTACCCGCTACTGTGTCTTGTTTAAATTCATAACCTAATGAACGAGCATTGAATAATGCCATTTCACGTACTTGCTGTTCTGTAAGTTCTAATTTTTGTAACAGACGCTCATCGATTAGTCGATACGTTTTATTCGAATCTAACGCATAGTAAATACGTGTTTCCGCCGTATGATCCGTCATAATAAACGGATTTCCTTCTTCTGCTTGTTTCGGGAAAGAAGTAGAGCGAATAACAGGTAAAATTTTCGCTCCGCTATTTTCTTCTTTATGCATCGCAATTAGCGCTTCTTGTACATAATAAGCAACCTCTTCAATTGCTTTTTCTTTATTCACTTCCCATTTTGCCACAACTCCTGGAAGCGATACGTTAATACCTTTTTTAGAGTCTTTCTGTTCAATACGTAGAACTTCTTTCTCGCTATCATACTGAAAGTCCCATTCTGGGCGAGATAATTTCTTCATTAACTCGTCTTTCATCTTTTTACTTGTCATCTTCATCTCTTTTTCCTCCCTTCCAAAAAAATAACCTCCCCCGCGAAGGTAGAGGTTGTTTTACAATTCAATTGGCAAATTGCCTTATTTTAAACCTTCAATAAACTCTTCGATTTGTTCTTGTGTTTTACGATCTTTGTTTACATAGCGACCAGTTTCTTCACCCTTATTGTACGCTACAAAGCTCGGAATGCCAAATACGTCTAATTTTACACATAGATCAATAAACTCATCACGATCTACATAGTAAAATGAGAAATCACTATATTTCTCTTCTACTTCTGGCATAAATGGATCTACAAAGCGGCAGTCTGGGCACCATTCTGCTGAGAACATAAAGACTACATTCTCTTCATTTTTTAACTGTTGGAATTGCTCCATGCTTTCTAATGACTTCATCTATATTTCCTCCTCTAACGAGTGCATGTTTTCATGTTATAATCTTTCTTTTATACTACCATACATCGCGCACGGTGCAAGGTTTATGCTTGCTTTTCGTCATACTTATATTGCCCAACTAACAACTTAACAACGTGTACAAATAATTCCGTGCGGTCGACATAATCATCTGTAAAAATACCGATAGCACCTTCGTGACTACGAATATCTTTTCGCTGCACAAACTCTTCCATCACTTCGCTTAATTCCTTACCATCTTCAAGAGGTGCTAAAAAATCGTCTGGTAACGTAATACGCGCTCCTCCGGCCACAAATACTTTCCCATCAATTGTTGCTAGCGCGCCCCAGTTACACATAAATAAACCGTGCTCCGTTTTCATTACGCCGCCTTCTAGCCCAATACCAATTGGAGCTTCTCCTTCCTCTAGCGCTCGCTTCGCTCTATTAATCGCTCCTTGCATCGTCTCTTCATCTGAGAAAGGCTGAGCTGATACTCCTGACGGAACAGAAAGAGATGTAATTTCAGCATCTTTCCAAACCTTCTCCACAGCGCCAACCTTCGTTTTATTCTTTGATCCTACTACTACTTTCATTTCGTTCACCTCTATAAAAATTCATCATTCTATTCTAATATCCCTATCAGATACGAATTAAGCATCAACCACTACCACATATCACCAAGTCATCTATTCAGCCTAAAAAAGAAGGTTTTTTCTAGCAACATTACCGTCTTCGAAAACAAAAACAGCCTTCCTCTCACTTCCTACTTGGAGTCTTCATACATCATTCGAACACCAATTAAGCACTGACCGCTCCCACTCATCGCTGGGTCATCTATTCAACCTAAAAAAAGAAGGGTTTTTCGCCCTTCTTCTCTACGCGTTATTCTTAATTGTCTCTAACGTCGTTTTATCTGTTGTTCTTACAAGCTTCGTAATTAATTCTTTCGCCGCTGCATAATCATCAACATGTAAAATTGAAGCATGTGTATGAATGTAGCGTGCACAAACACCAATTACTGCTGATGGGATACCAGAGTTACTTGTATGTACACGACCAGCATCTGTACCACCTTGTGAAATAAAGTATTGGTACGGAATGTTGTTTGTTTCTGCTGTATCTAAAATGAATTCGCGCATTCCTCTATGTGTTACCATCGTGCGATCGTAAATACGAAGAAGGGCACCTTTTCCTAATTGACCGAACTGCGTTTTGTCACCAGATGCATCGTTTGCTGGACTTGCATCAAGCGCATAGAAAATGTCTGGTTGAATCATATTTGCAGCGGTTTGCGCTCCGCGAAGACCTACTTCTTCTTGTACAGTAGCACCAGAATATAATGTATTTGGTAATGTTTCGTCTTTTAATTCTTTTAACAATTCGATTGCAAGACCACATCCGTAACGGTTGTCCCAAGCTTTCGCCATAATTTTCTTCTCATTTGCCATCGGTGTGAATGGGCAAATCGGCACGATTTGTTGTCCTGGTTTTACACCAATTTCAATCGCATCTTCATAACTATCTGCACCTATATCAATTAACATATTTTTTATATCCATCGGTTTTGCACGTTGCGCGTCACTTAATAAATGAGGAGGAATAGAACCAACAACCCCAATAACAGGACCATTCTTCGTCATAACTTGTACACGCTGTGCTAATAAAACTTGGCTCCACCAGCCGCCTAACGTTTGAAAACGAAGCATTCCGTTTTTCGTAATTTGCGTAACCATGAAACCTACTTCATCCATATGACCTGCTACAAGAACACGCGGGCCAGTTTCGTCCCCTTTTTTCAGACCAAATACGCTACCTAAACCGTCTTGTACAATTTCATCCGCATATTTGCTTAATTCTTGTTTTATAAAACGGCGTACATCATGTTCAAAACCTGATGCACCTTGTAATTCTGTTAACGTACGAAATAATTGCAATGTCTCTTTATTCACGAAGTCCCCTTCTTTCAAACCTTAGTAGAATACCTCTTTTATTGTAACGAAATTTTCGAAATGTTTCTAGTTTCTTCTTTTTTAGCTGTATTTGCTTTATAATTATTATTGGTACACTATTTTTATTTTATAGAATTGAGGTGAATATATGAGCTGGAAAGGTTTAGTAGCAGGTCTTGGCGTTGGGTTCGCAGCTGGTTATCTCGTTGCAAACAAAGTACAAGAACAATCCCATATTTCTTCAGAAAAAGCATTGAAAATGGTGAAACAAGCATTAAGTCATAAAGGTGAAATTACTGGCTCTTGGGTACATATGGTTCCAGAGACATTTGAAAAATATGATGTCGCATATGAAGTTTATCGCGGCGGTCTTACAACAATGTTAGATGATATACAAGAACGATTTGAATTTTTAGTTGATGCTAAAACAGGTACTGTTTTAGAGGTTATAGCAGCATAAAACGGAGGGTTCCCATTAGGTGAACCTCTTATTTTTTTGAAATTGCGGGTATTGATTAAAATTATATCAGCGATTTTTTAAATATATCGACTTACCGACAAAACCCGACAATAAAAAAGAAGCTGCTCCAATAAATATGATGGAACAACCTCCTATTTTTATGCTTCTATACTCGTTTTCCGTTCTATTTTTTCTACGATATGACCTTCCTCATTCCACTTCACAGCGCGATAATATGCGTCATGGTAAAACGTAAACCATGCCTCTTTTTCAGCACCATACTTCATCCATTTTTGTTTATTTTCAATCGAGGTCATCGGATAATCATCGTATGCCATTACCCATAATACATTTTGATGCGCGTGCGTCGGCAAGAGATCTGCTAAATGTAGCATCGTTTCCCCTTGACTCTCCAAAATGATGACTGCATGTCCATCACTATGCCCACCCGTATGTGCCATCTTGATTTCATCTGTAATTTCTATTTCTTGCTGAAACGTAACAACTTGATCTACAATCGGTTCCCAATTTTCCTTCCAATATGTATTACGGGATCTAATATTTGGGTTCCTCATTTCATTCCACTCTGTTTCACTTACGTAAACTTTTGCATTTGGAAACGCTGGTACAAGGTGATCCCCATCCCATTTTGTTAGGCCAGATGCATGATCAAAATGAAGGTGTGTCATTAAAACATATTGAATATCTTCAGGCTTTAATCCCTGTTTTTCTAACGATTCATAAACCGATGATTCTTCTGTTACACCTTGATTTCGTTTCATCTTCTCATCCAACTTACCGTTTCCTATTCCTGAATCAATGAGCATATTTCCATCTTTCGTTTGTAAAAGTAACGGATCTGTTCGTAAGTAAATATGATTTGTGTCATTATGTTTATATTTACGTGACCAAAGTACTTTCGGCACAACACCAAACATTGCCCCTCCATCTAAATGTGTATTTCCGCCTTTTAACCACGTTACTTTTATATCTCCAATTTGTAACTGTTCCATTACACATCCCCCTTTCAATTAATCTTAACATAAAATTCTGATTATTTTAGATATAAAAAACCTATGCATTACTGCATAGGCTCTGTACGATATTTTGCTTCAACTCGGTAAATACGATGACCTTTACTAGAGAATTTCTCTTCGTATTCAGTCATGATGTTACCTTCAAAGTCGCTGTTATGAAGATCTAAGCTTAAGTAAGTTAGTAACATACCATACTCAGCCATACTCATAAGAGAATATTCAAATAAACCTTGGTTATCTGTTTTGAAATGAATTTCTCCGCCTTCTACTAACACTTCTTCATAATTGCGTAAAAACGTTTTATACGTTAAACGACGCTTCGTATGACGCTTCTTTGGCCATGGATCTGAGAAGTTTAAATAAACGCGATCAATCTCACCTTTTGCAAAGAAAACTGTTAAATCTTCAGCATCTTTATTAATTAACTTTAAGTTCGGCACTTCTTCTTCAATTAATTTATCAAGTGCATCTACAACAACACTTGTGAATTTTTCAATTCCAATATAATTAATATGTGGATTCGCTTTTGCCATATCATACATAAAGCGGCCACGACCTGTACCTACTTCAATATGAATTGGTTGTTCATTTCCAAATACTTCTTTCCAGTTACCAGCGCGCTCCTCTGGGTTTCCGATTACGATATGTGAATACTCGTTAATTCGATCCATTGCATATGGTTTATGTCTTAAACGCATAGATGTCTCCCTCTCTTTACAAAACTATTTTAAAGGAATAATTCCTTCTTTCTTTTTTTAATCAATCTACCAAACAAAAAACCAAGTACGTACGAGCACTCGGTCCGTTTCTTTCAAGTATAAGATGTACCATTTTGATAAAAACTACATACAGCACTAAACATTCCATGACGAAACAGCTTTTTCTCTTACATTTGAAGAGAAAAACAATCGAAAGGATGATCCGTTCATGCCAATTAATCAACAACATCAATTAGAAGTGCTGAAAGATATTTTAGTCAACCACCAAAGTGATTGCTGCGGGACAGTTTCAGAATGCGAGCAATTAGAGCGCCTCATTCAATCGTTACTCGCAAACGATAATATAAGTAGTGACGCTAAAACAATGCTAAACGATGTATATTCTTATAGTCAATCGGGTAAATCTTCCTCTAATTTGGACAACCATATTTCCAATAATCAAGAACAACTTACTCAGTGGATTGCTGGAATGGACAATTTTTCTTAAGTATTATTCTGAAGCAAGTAGTTGCTGTAAATATTGATGCCAATATTCAGCTTCTGCTTGCTGTTTTTTTGTTGTATGCCATTGAATAGACAAAATCGTTTGTGCTATCACATACCATCTCATGCGCCTAAGCAGCGATTCATCCATTTCAATATCATAAAAACCGAGCCACTCACTCCACTCCTGGCGCGGAATGTACCAATATAATAACATACCAAGGTCTAGAGCTGGGTCAGCAATTACAGCTCCATCCCAATCAATTAAAAACAACTCATCTTCATCCGACAATATCCAGTTGTTATGGTTTACATCACAATGGCATACAACGAATTCATTGTATTCAATAGCTTTTAATGAATCCATTAAATATTGAAGGCCTTGCTGAATTGTTTCATCATCCCTTATATCTCCTCTTAAAACGAGTTGCAGTTGTTGTAATAACTCTTGTGCGTGAAGCGGTTGCTTCCCAAGTCTTTGAATCATCTGTACAAGCGCTTTAGAGGAGTGAATTTTCTTCAAAAGTTTCGCAACACGTTCTAGTTTCATATCCTCTGGCTCTAACTTCTGTCCCGGAAGCCATTTTTGAGCAGAAATTACATCACCGTTCGTTACCCTTCTTGTCCAAAGTAATTTTGGAACAATTCCTTCTGCTGACAATACCGCTAAAAAGGGCGATGTATTCCGCTTTAAAAATAACTTCTGTTGTCCGTTTTGCGCAATATATGCATCGCCCGTTACTCCACCAGCCGGTACAAGACTCCACTCTTTTCCTAATAATTGTTCCAACCATTCCATATTCATTACCCGTTAACAAATCCTTATCTTTTATAGTTATGAAAAGAAAAACCGCAACATTTCTACACATGTTGTGGATTCATATATTTTACTGTAAATGAAAAGAAAAATTAGCCTCAGCCAAAAATTCTCTATTTTATTTTACAAAACCTGTCATAGAATGACAACTTATCAAAATCGTCACCTTTGTCAATTCTACATTTATTACATTCTCATCGTCAAGTAGCGATTTGTCACATTATCGTCAATATATACGTGCTAATTGGAGCGAGCCTAAGTTCCTTTCCTCTAAATGAAGAAATTGGCTCTATTTTCGCTTGCTTTTCGTCTACTATCACATGCCACGTTTCTTCTTTCGGAAGTTGCACAGTTTTAGCTTCTAAACCGCTATTAAATAAAACGACAATCTCTTTCCACGGCCCAAACGATTCTGCATGCTCTAGGTGATATGCAAGTACTTCTGTAGATGTTTGTAAAAAAGTCATATGTTTTTTTATAAGGTCTGCGTTTTGTAATCGGAATGCCCCATGCTCTTTACGAATCGCAATTAAACCTTTTATATAGTTAACGGTCTCTATTTCTTTCTCTTTTTGATCCCAATCTAATTGATTGATCTCATCATTTGCATTATAGCTATTTTCATTTCCTTTCTTCGTACGATAAAACTCTTGTCCTGCATGTAAGAAAGGAATACCTTGTGAAAGAATAACCATTGCGCTCGCTAGCAGGTGACGTTTTTTCAAAATCGCTTCTGATTCTTCATTACTGCGCACTAGTTTATCCCACATCGTCATATTATCATGACATTCTACATAGTTAATGCTTTGCGCCGGCTCTAGAAACAGCCCTGTTTCTTTCATACTTAAAAGACTTCCTGCTGCAATATACTGCAAATGATTACAGTCTACATGCCCACCAAATGCAAAACCACGCTTATTTATATGAAATGTACTCCCTTTTATCCCATCACGAAATTGATCATTAAACTGCGCCATATGTGGCATTTTCTTCGCATTATTTAACGTTGCTTTTTCCTCACGAGGAAGCGGTGTTTGTAAATCCCATCCTTCTCCTAATAACAAAGCATCTCGTTTTATGTTTCGCACTTCTTTTTCTATCATATTCATTGTATCAACATCTAAAATTCCCATTAAGTCGAATCGGAATCCATCGACATTGTATTCAGTAAGCCAATATAAAATAGACTCTACAATGAATTTCCTCATCATTTTCCGTTCAGATGCTATATCATTTCCGACTCCCGTCCCATTAGAAGGCATACCATCTTCACCATGACGAAAATAGTATCCTGGAACAAGCTTTTCAAATGATGATAGCTCTCTTTCATAAACATGATTATATACAACATCTATAATTACCCTAATGCCATGCTCATGAAATGTCTCGATTAACTGTTTACACTCTACTATCCTGTTATACGGATCAGAGGGATTTGTAGCATAAAATCCTGTTGGTGCATTGTAATATAATGGATTATACCCCCAATTATAGGCAGACGAAGGATTCGCCTCATCTACACCACCGAAACAATATAACGGTAATAGTTCAACATGTGTAACACCTAAATCTTTTATATGAGACAACCCTGTTAAAGTCCCATTCCGTCCTGTTGTTCCCTCTTCCATCAATCCTTTATATGTTCCCTTTTGAATCACTCCACTATTTTGATGTATAGTCGCATCACGAATATGCAGTTCATACAATATGGCATCTGTCATTGATTGTAATGGTGGTAATCCTTCTCTTCTTGTTACATTCGTTTTTTCTAAATCGATAACAACACCGTGTTTTCCGTTTACCGTCACCGACTTTGCATAAGGATCTACAGCTTCGTTCCATATTAAATTAATACAAACAAGAAATGTATAGCGTGCTCCGTCTAAATCACCTTGTAATGTTTGAATCCAAACTCCGTTTTCTCCCCTGTACATTTCATGATCGGCATATTCTTTATCGCTCTTATAAATTCTTATTTTCGCAAGCCTTGCAGTTGGGGCCCATACTTTAAATGTCGTTTCTTCTTTTTGATACACAGCACCTAAATCTGTACCTTCGTAATAATACTTTTCATCGAAAATTGTTGTTCGAATAACAGCACCTATTTGTAAATCCGTTTCTTCATTCCGTTCATCTCGTACTGTATAATACTTTCCCACATCTAGCGGCTCTTCTATAAAGCACTCATACTTCGTTGCATCTGGAAGCGCAATCGTATGAGCAATCGGTAAATCTTTCACATTACTTCCTTCTTGCAAACGAAATGTCCGACTTGTTCCATACGCATGTGGGAGCAAAATTGTAATTTTATTCATTTCATCTAAATAGGCATCAAATGGACGTTTTACTTTCAACATAAAAAAATCACCATCATTCTCAAAGTTAAAATAAAGTGAAACTTTAATGAGCGAGATAAAATGAGCTGCAAATGATAAGGCTTTTCTTATCAACAAGACTCTATACAGTAACTCCATTCTTCTCTATAGTATATTCACCTGCATAAAAAACGTTTTCACCATTCTATTTTTGTAATTTTATTTCAGCAATCGATTTATACTTCGGGGTTTCTTTCACGTGGGATTCGTATAAAGTAATTGTATCTGCTTGAAATGATATTTCAGGTACTTCTTTTATACTTTCTAAATGAAACTTTTCTTCTCCTATCCATTTACGAGCAACAGTAATATGTGGATGATACGGGCGTGTTTCTAGAGAAAATCCATTTTCTTCACAAATGACATGTACTTGCTTTTGCAACTGAAACAAATCGTGATTCTCACTTACCTTCGCCCAAAAAATACGGGGCTGATCTTCTCTACCAAACGTTGAAAAACCTTGTAACGTGAACGATAGTTCTTTTGTTTTTGTAAGTGTTTGTAATCCATTCTTTATCCCTTTTAACTGTTCTTCTGTCGCACCTCCTAAAAAGGAAAGGGTAATATGATAATCTTCCTTATGTACCCACGAGCGAAATGGTAATTCCTCATTCGTATCCTCTTTATACTTAGACAGCACTTCTTTTATATGATTTGGTAACGTAATTGCGACAAAATAATGCCTATCCATGTACACCGTCTCCTTCTTTCTATTGTTTCTTTTCTTTCTTATCTCATTCAATTAAAAAGAAGCCGCCCTCTAAAGTAGAGAGCGGTCATTATTCATATATCGGCGATTAAAGTTTCACTTTACTTCGCTAGTTCATGAATTGCTTGCGCATAAATTGCTGTTGCTTTTAATAAGTCTTCAATTTCAATGTACTCATCTTTTTGATGCGCAAGTTCTTCTTTTCCAGGGAATAGCGGTCCAAATGCCACACCAGCTTTTAATGAGCGAGCATAAGTACCTCCGCCGATTGCTAACAATTCAGCTTTTTCACCTGTTTGTTCCTCATATACACGTTGCAACGTACGAATTAACTCGTGATCTTTATCAACGTGATGCGGACGAGAGTTAGAATAGTCTGCTACTGCAAATCCATACGTACCTACATATTCTTTTAACTTTGCAATCATTTCTTCAAAGTTAGTCGTAACTGGGTAACGTACGTTTAATCCTAAATTACCACCATTCTCTTTCTTATAAGAAAGGCGACCAACATTCACTGTTAATGGACCGCTAATTTCATCTTTATAAGCAATAGTAGCTTTTTCACCAAAAATATCACCAGTAAATGTTTCTGTTGCAAATGTCGCAAATGCAGTTGCTTTTCCATCAAGTGAAACTGTAGTTAAGAAGTTTGCTAATAATAAACCTGCATTTTCTCCTTTTTCAGGAGTAGATCCGTGCGCTGAAATTCCTTCTATTTGCAACGTCACTGTATTGCCTTCTATAGTCGATTTCCCTATTTTTTTAGCAGTTTGTAAATACTCTTCATATGCTACTGTAAGTGCATTTACATCTTCTCCTGTAATAACCGCTTCTGCAAAATCAGGAACCATATTTAAACGACGCCCTGAATCAAATGAAACAAGTTCATATGTACCTTTTTTCTCTTCACTACCATTTTGCACAACTTGTATATCAGAAATTCCTTTTTCTGCATTAATAATTGGAAAGTCTGCATCTGGTGCAAAACCGATTGTTGGTATTTCTTCGTTTTTAAAGTAGTGATCTACACATTTCCAATTGCTTTCCTCATCTGTTCCTATAATCATACGAACACGTTTTGAAAGAGGTAAGCCTAATTCTTTCACAATTTTCATCGCATAATATGCTGCCATCGTTGGGCCTTTATCGTCAATTGCACCACGTGCAAAAATCTTTCCGTCGCGAATATCCGCACTATACGCAGGAGTCGTCCAGCCATCTCCTTCTGGTACAACATCAACGTGACAAAGAATACCTACTAACTCTTCTCCTTGTCCCATTTCAAGATGACCTGCATATCCTTCTAAATTTTTAGAAGCAAAACCTTCAGCTTCTCCTTTATGTAACATGAAAGATAGCGCTTTTTCTACACCTTCACCGAATGGTGCGCCTTCTTTCGCCGATTCTTCTTCCCATACACTTTTAATTTGTAAAAATTGTTGTGTATCACGAATTAAATCATCTTTTCGTTTTGCAACTTCTTCAGTCCAATTAATCGCTGACATCACGCATCCATCCTTCACTATATTATCTCTTTCATCATAGCAAACCGAAATCCCTTATGCCATACACGAAAACTAAATACCGAACAATTGTAATATTTCAGACATTTCTTATTAGTTTTTCTTTTATTTTTTCAAAAAAATTTGCAGGAATTTGGCGTTTTACGTAGAATTTTATGTGTTAGTTGACTGACCATATATACAATGTCAACTACCAATATTTTTCTATATAAATATTTGTTAAACTTTTGTAAAATTTAAGTAGATTAAAGCATGAATTTTATCATGTAGAGTACAATGGTAGTAACGACCTTCTTTCCTGAATGGGGTCAAAAAAACTAGTAGAGGAGTGGTTTTCTCTTGAAACCTACAACTACTCGTATGCTAACACGCATTAAATCAATTTATATGTACATCAATGAAAACGGAACGGTAACGACGAAAGACCTTGTAGATGAGTTCGGGATCACACCGCGAACGATACAACGTGATCTAAATGTGTTGCAGTTTAATGAACTCGTGTATAGCCCTTGCCGCGGTAAGTGGACAACAACAGGAAAGAAAGTGAGAATGACCTCATAACGAAAAATAATTGTATGTAAATAAATACATACCCCTTTCTAACTATTAGAAAGGGGTTTTTTCTGCACCTATAAAGGTACTACTTTTCAGTATCTACTTGGTATGTTCTTAACATTTCTACTTCTTCATCTGTTAGCTCTCGGTATTGTCCAAGTTCTAGTTCTTCATCTAATACTAACGGACCCATCTCTGTTCTCTTTAGGTAGACTACTTTTTTCCCTACCGCTTCAAACATACGCTTCACTTGATGGAATTTTCCTTCCGTAATCACAAGCTCAATTTCAGAAATATCATCGCTTTTCAATATTGTAAGCGCACCTGGCTTTGTTTCATAGCCATCGTCTAAAATAACACCTTTAGCAAACTCTTTTACATCCTCTTCTGTTACTACTCCTGCAACGTGTGCATAATATTTTTTCGGCACATGCTTTTTCGGAGATAATAATTGATGTGATAACTTCCCATCATTTGTTATCAATAAGAAACCTTCCGTATCGATATCAAGTCGTCCAACTGGGAACGGATCAAAGATTGCATCTTCTAATTCTAATAAATCTATTACTGTTTCATGATTATCATCTTCCGTCGCTGAAATAACACCTTGTGGCTTATGCATCATTAAGTAAACAAACTCTTTGTATTCCACAACTTCACCGTGAATCATAACTTCTTGCTCTTCTACATTTACATGAACTTTCGCATCTTTTACTGGCGTTCCATCAATTTTCACAACGCCATCTTTCAATAATTTCTTTACTTCTTTTCTACTTCCATATCCCATATTCGCTAATAATTTATCTAATCTCACGTTTTTCACCTTCTTTATTTATCATAGAAAAGGGGACGTAATTACGCCCCTCTTGATTTCAACTTTATTTTAAATCTACTACCAAGTTTACGTTGAATTTTATCTAATGCTTCTCCGCCAAATACTCTTTCAAGTACTCCTGTGCGAATTGCTAACAATCCGTAAACAAGACCGCCAATACCTGCACAAATCGCAACTGTTATAAGAGCACCAATACGGCCATCAGGCGAAATCATGAAGGATAGAAGCCATTGTGATAGTTTTACAGCAACGACCATTATAAGTGTCAGTACTGCAATTTGGAATGTTCTTTTATATACAACACCGAATGAATAGTGTGCGTATTTTTTAATTTGTCGATTTGTATACCAAACAGAAGCTAAGAAACCAACTGCGGTCGCTAGAATTGCTCCTACTGTACCGAAATAACGAATAAAGATTACGTTACATACAAATTTCAAAATAACACCCATAATAAGCGCGACAATCGCATGCTTTTGCTGATTAATCCCTTGAAGAATTGCCGCTGTTACTGTAAATAAAGCAAATAACAATGCAACTGGTGCATACCACATTAATACTTGTCCACCTAATGGATCTGAGTCATAGAAAGCAGTGTAAATTGGATATGCAAGTGTTGAAATACCGATAACTGCTGGCAATGTTAAAAACATATTTGCTTGGAATGTTTGTGTAATTTGTAATTTCAAATAGCGGTATTGTTTTTCAGTAAATGATTTTGTAATTGCTGGTACAAGCGTTAAACTAAACGCTGTTGCAAGTGATACAGGAATCATAATTAACTTATGCGTCCACATTGTGAAAATACCAAGCGCTCGCTCTGCGATATCACCTTGACCAATCGCCTGCATAATTGAGTTAAATGTCAATGTATCAATTTGTTGATATAAAGGAATTGTTAACCCAATTACAACGTAAGGAATCGCATATGCGAATAACTCTTTAAACAACTGAACGGTACTTACTGTTGATTCTGGTACAGTTTGTTCAATTAAATATTGATCCAAATATTTTTTACGTTTTAACCAGTACCAAATTAACACACCGAGTGCTCCAACCGCTGAAACGAACGCAGCAAACGTCGCTACTCCAACTGCTGTTGCAACTGTACCGCCAAGTACTTTAATAACGATAAAACTACCAGCTAATAAAAAGACGATACGAATAATTTGTTCAATAATTTGTGAAACGGTAGTTGGTCCCATAGACTGGTGACCTTGGAAATAACCACGAATTAAACTCGCTGCTGGTACAACAATAAGTGCGAAACTTACAAGACGAATGATCGTCGTAACTTCTCCTACATTATTGTGTATACTTTGTTTACCAAGCATCGCTTCTGCAAACAGTGGCGCCGTCATGTACAGTACTAGGAACGAAAGAACTCCTGTTACTATCATCATAACCATTCCCGAGCGGAACATTCTCCGGCTCGTTTTATAATCGCCAAGCGCATTATATTTGGAAACAAATTTTGAAACAGCAAGCGGCACACCTGCCGTTGCGATACTTAAAAAGATCGTATATGGAATGTATCCATATGTATAGAGCGTTCCGCCTTCTGTGCCTACTAATGCATGAAACGGAAAGACGTAAATCATGCCTAAGAACTTTACTAAAAATGTCCCTAGCGTAACAATAAGCGTTCCGCGCAGAAATTTCGAATCGGACATACAAAAATCCTCCTACATCTACATAAAGTGAAACTATAATTAGTTGGAGACTTCTCTCCTACTCCTTATTAGTTGAACCATTCGAGCATTTACAGGCTAACAGACTCCCTATTTACTTCTCCTAAATCTTGAGGTTTTAGTCTTATCGCCTACAAATAGCAGGATAGTGCTGAACTCTAACTTTTGTATTGTACCACAATTCTCTCATTAAGCAGTACTTCACTCTATTTTTCTTTTAAGGGAAAACATGCTATTCTTTTAGGCAGGAAATGTAGAAAATGAGGTCGATATATTATGCATTATGATGTTATTGTCATCGGCGGCGGTCCTTCTGGGCTAATGGCTGCAATTGGTGCTGCAGAAGAAGGCGCAAATGTCTTACTTCTTGATAAAGGAAATAAACTTGGGCGTAAACTTGCGATTTCTGGCGGCGGACGCTGCAACGTAACAAACCGTCTACCACTTGATGAAATTGTTAAACATATACCAGGAAACGGTCGCTTCTTATACAGCGCTTTTTCTATTTTTAATAATGAAGATATTATTACATTCTTCGAAAATCTCGGTGTTAAATTGAAAGAAGAAGACCACGGTCGCATGTTCCCTGTGTCAAACAAAGCACAATCTGTTGTAGACGCACTTTTAACACGATTAAAAGACTTAGGTGTAAAAATCCGTACAAATACGCCTGTTGAAACGATTGAATATGAAAATGGTCAAACGAAGGCAGTTGTACTGCAAACAGGCGAAGTGTTAGAAACAAATCACGTCGTTATCGCTGTTGGCGGAAAATCCGTTCCTCAAACTGGTTCCACTGGAGACGGATACGCTTGGGCTGAAAAAGCAGGTCATACAATTACAGAATTATTCCCAACAGAAGTACCTATCCTGTCAAACGAGCCGTTTATACGTGATCGCTCATTACAAGGTCTTGCTTTACGTGATATAAACTTAAGCGTATTAAACCCGAAAGGAAAAGCTATCATTTCTCACAAAATGGACATGCTCTTCACTCATTTTGGCCTATCTGGTCCTGCTGCTCTTCGCTGTAGTCAATTCGTCGTGAAAGCAATGAAAAAGTTTAAAACGAACACAATACAAATGAGTATTGATGCATTGCCAGAGGAAAATAGTGAGCAATTATTTCAGCGCATGCTGAAACAAATGAAAGAAGATCCGAAAAAAGGAATTAAAAACGTTTTAAAAGGTTATGTCCCTGAACGTTACTTCCTATTCTTATTAGAAAAAAATGAAATTGACGGTAGTGAACAAGCTGGACAAGTTTCTCACGAAAAGATTCGTGCACTTGTGAAAGACTTTAAAGAGTTTACTGTAAATGTAAATGGTACGCAGTCAATTGAAAAAGCATTCGTTACTGGCGGAGGTGTATCCGTGAAAGAAATTAATCCGAAAGAAATGTCTTCTAAATTCACGAACGGCTTATATTTCTGCGGAGAAGTTCTTGATATCCATGGTTATACTGGTGGCTATAATATTACATCAGCCCTTGTTACTGGTAGAATTGCTGGAACGACAGCTGGAGAAAACGCGAAAATGCAATATTAAAAAAAGAAACAGGGATTCCTGTTTCTTTTTTTAATATTGCCATGAAATCATTATCGGCGATTTTCCAAATTTATCAGCGATTCTACAACTTATATCGGCGATTTCTCAAATATATCGACTTACCGACAAGAAGCGACAAACATCTGCTCCATGTAACTTTCCATTGCTTTTTTGTTGCTTTATATACCTTAGTACCTTTATATTTTATATTGTTGAATATTTAAAAAAGGGTAAGGGGAAAACAAATGAGAAAAAAAGTCATGATGTCTTTAATGTTAATGACGTTTCTTTCTGCGGTAGAAGGAACGATTGTTAGTACAGCAATCCCTCGTATAACGAGTGATTTGTCAGGCGTCGAACTTGTTAGTTGGGTATATGCAATTTATATGCTTGCAACAGCTGTTTCGACTCCAATATACGGAAAGCTCGCTGATTTATTCGGTCGTAAAAAGGTTTTACTGATCGGGGCTACAATCTTTTTAGTCGGTTCTGCACTTTGCGGAGTCGTTACATCGATGGAACAATTAATTTTCTTCCGCGCGCTTCAAGGTATCGGTGCTGGTGCTGTTATGCCAATCACAATGACGATTATTGGAGACTTATATAGCGAAGCGAAAGACCGCGCGAAAGCACAAGGTTGGATGAGTGCCGTTTGGGGTGTATCCGGTGTTATCGGACCGTTAGTAGGTGGATTTTTAGTTGATTCCCTTTCTTGGCGTTATATCTTCTTCTTAAACGTTCCATTCGGAATTATCGCTTGCTTAATGATTGTAATTTACTACAAAGAATCTATTAAACCTGCTAAACATCATATCGATTATCTTGGTGCAACAGTTTTTTCATTAAGTACAATCGCTCTACTATATGCATTATTAACAGGTAGCAGTAAGCAAAACTGGGGAGACATAACAATTATCGGCCTATTAATCTTCGCCGTCGTTTCATTTATTATTTTCTTATTCATCGAGAAAAAATCTCCGGAACCATTAATTCCGCTAGCACTTTTCTCTAACCGTACATTATCTACGATAAATATATTAACTCTTATTGCTGGCGCAATGATTATTAGTATTACTGTGTATCTTCCAATTTGGAGCCAGGGTGTTTTAGGAAAAAATGCAACAGAAGCTGGACTCATTTTAATGCCAATTCCTGTTATGTGGACATTTGGTGCTATGTTCTCGGGTAACTTAGTTGGCAAGTTAAAAACGAAACAAATTATTTTACTTGGAGCTAGCATCTTATCAGTTGCTACGTTCTTATTATTTACACTATCAACAAATTCACCATCGTTCCTTATTTATGTAGCAGTCGGATTATTCGGCTTAGGAATGGGGCTTGTGACACCGATTTACATGGTAACAATTCAAGCAGCCGTGCCAGCTCATACACGCGGGACAGCTGTTGGTTTAAATACATTTATTAATACATTTAGTCAAACGTTAGGTGCTGCAATATTCGGTACAATCTTCAATACGATGATTCACGCACGTGGTATTAAAAATCTTGATCTTGTATCTGGTGGACATGGCGGTACTACAGCAAACGTAGTAACCGAATCACAATCCGCATTAGCATCAAGCGTACACGTCATTTATATGAGCACTTTCGTATTAGCAGTATTTACATTAATTATTGCTTGGCTTTTATTAAAGCCAGCTACACAAACAAGTGAGCAACAATAAAAAGGATGACCATTTTGGTCACCCTTTTTTTATTCTTCATTCTCCACAATATGTTTCAGCATGGATAATTTATTATCCCAAAAACGTTCATAATACGAGAGCCACTGTTGTAATTCTTCTAATGGTTCTGGATGCAAACGATATATCTTCTCTCTTCCGCTTTTTCTTCCACTTACTAAATTCGCTTCCGAAAGAATATGAAGGTGCTTTACAACCGCAGTACGACTCATTGGAAAATGATCCGTTATTTTGGAAATCGGTAACTCTTTGTCACTTAATAACCGTATTACTTCTCGGCGGGTTGGATCAGCAATTGCTTGAAATACATCATATTTCGCTGCTGACGAGGACACTTAGCCTTCGACAACCTTTTTCAGTTTTTCATTTACAATCGCTACCCAACCACCGCTCATTCTATCGCGAATAATAGAGCTCTTCGCATTCGCTTTCGGAAGAATTTCATCAGGATGTTTCCAGCCGCCGTGAATTAACGTAAATTCTGTTTTGTTATCTCCTAAGTCTTTCAAATTAAATGAAACAACCCAGCCATCTGTATCCCATGAGAAAGATAAATGGTTTGGCTCATCAATTTCTAACACTTTACATGGTGATGGCCCAAATGGCGATTGCACATGAAATTCATGTCCTACCTCTAATACAAAATCATTTGGCATAAACCATGACGCAATCCCTTCTGCAGTTGATACTACACTCCATACCTTTTGAATAGACGCGTTAAAAACGATTGTTTGTTTAATATCATTTAATGTATTTTGTTGTTCCATGTTCATTCTCCTTTACTCGGCGTTATAACATAACACCTTTTGGTTTCACTTCGATAATATAACACCTTTTAGTTTCATGTCAACGCTAATTCTTTTACTGTTGAGAAATTCTCAACATTTTTTCAACAGGACAAACACCCTCTTAGCATTTCCTCATAATATACTCACAAAGGCAATACAAAATAAAAACTTCTCTCAACATGAAACTCCATCATTCATATTGAAAGAAGCGCCTTACTTATATCATGCGTACTTCGTCTCTCCTCCTTCCCTCAGGGACAATACGCGAGATATGACAAATCAGAAGGAATATGCCCACCATTTGAGTCGGTAGTTATTTCTCTTCTCCTCAACATTTCCTTAGGAGCGAAATGACTACCGACTCACTTTTTTCAAACAAAATAAAAAGGGGTTGAACGCTATGTTCTATTGTATTAACTGCTCTGATATTCATCATGAAAAACATCCAAATGATAAAGTATTCAAAAATGGTTTTTATATTGATCCATTTTTAGGTGATCGTTATCACCTTGGTATGTGTAAAGATGCCCAAAATCACGAAACAGGGGAGCCTCTTTTAACGACAAAGAAATTAGGCGCACCCCAATCTATTATGAATGTATTACCGACACATGTTGTCCCAACATAAAGCATAAAAAAGAGCTGGCTCACCCAGCTCTTTTTTATGCTTTATAAACGATCATTGCTGAAAAACAATAAATTTGGTTTTCATCGTCGTTAATGGAAACACCAACTTGATATTTAATATCTACAAAGTTGCTATCATCAATCTTTTTCAAAAACACATTTACAGCATCTTCTAAGTCTTTTTCGTGACTTTCATCAAACACCTTCACACGAATCATGTTAACACCGTCCTAGATCGCAGCCCTCCGCCGCTTGATTATTGCCACGGTGCGTATCTATGATGCGATAAAACTTTCCATTCTCATATATATATCCGTCTTCTAACACATATTCTTTATCTTCAGTATAGACATAAAACTTACCTATCATAAATTTACTCGTATATAATTCCAAATAATTTGGTCTAAATTTAGCTACAACTTTATTTGTAATATCAATTTTTATTGTGCGCCCCACCTTCTCTCCCTCCTTTGCAAAGAACGGATTTAGGTATATTGTATTAGCGCTTTTACATTTTATGCTTAAAAATAAGTGGATATGCCTTCTTTCTTCACCTGTACTATTTTTCTAAAAAAATCACTATAAATAAGGTCCCCAAAAAAAACATAAAAAAGCACTTTATCTTATTGACTCGAATATAAATATTATGTTATTATATAAAATTTGACATTTTTACATACGTATGCTATCATTAAAAGTGGTTACCACATATGGAGGTGGATGATTTGTTTCAAATTGGTGATAAAATCGTTTATCCAATGCACGGTGCAGGAATTATCGAAGCAATTGAAGAGAAAGAAATATTAGGTACTTCACGTCAATATTGTGTGATACGCATCATTAGTAAAGATATGCAAGTAATGCTTCCGATGGAACAATTAAAAAAATCGGGTATTCGTTATATCGTTGATCGAGGTACGTTAGATGATATACTTCTTGAATTTCAAAACGGGGAGTCAGACCCATCACTCTCATGGAAACAAAGATATACAATGAATATGGAAAAAATGAAAAATGGCAATTTACAAGATAGCGCAGAAGTGGTTCGTGATTTACTTCGCCGTAATAAAGAGAGAACATTAAATGCGAGCGAAAAACAAATGCTAGATAATGCACGAAAAATGATGATCAGCGAAGTCGCGCTCGTACAAAATGTTACTGAACATCAAGCAACAGAATTTCTTCAAGATACAATTAATCACTAAATTTAAAATAGCTGGCCGCTATTTTTTTTGTAAAAAAAGGACGAAGAGTTTTATCTCTTCGTCCTTTTATATTACCCACGCCCAGCTTGAAACGATGGATATAACGTCATTCCACCATCTGCAAATAGCGTAATTCCAGTTACATAACTCGCCTCTGAAGAAGCGAGCCAAGTTGCTACTGCTGCAATTTCTTCAGGGTTTCCAATATAGCCCATCGGTATCATACTTTCTACGTCAGCACGTTTTTTAGGATCAGCAAACTTTTCTGCATTAATCGGCGTATTAATTGCACCTGGTCCAATATTATTTACTCGAATACCTTTTGGCGCATATTCTAGCGCTAACGTTTCTGTCATCAGTTTAATACCACCCTTACTCGCTGCATAGTGCACGAATAGTGGCCACGGAATTTTCTCATGAACACTAGACATATTAATGACAGACCCTTTAATATCATGTTCTACAAAATATTTAATCGCTTCACGACTTCCTAAAAAAGCACCTGTTAAATTTGTATTAATTACCTTATTCCAATCTTCAAGTGGCATTTCATGCGACGGTACCGCGTTTTCTATCCCTGCATTATTAATCATAACGTCAAGCGTACCAAATTCTTTCACAGCAGATTGAATGAGATTCACAACATCTGATTCGACCGTGACATCACCTTTTACAGCAATCGCTTCTCCGCCTACCTTTTTAATTTCTTCTAACACATCATTTGCTTCTGATTCTCGTGAGCGATAATTAATAACCACTTTCGCTTTTTCCTTAGCAAACCTTACTCCCATCGCCCTACCAAGACCAGTTGCTGATCCTGTAATAACGACCACTTTTCCTTCTAAATCACTATACATTTCAATACCTCCTTTAACTTTTTGCTATACCTAACATAATTCCGGCTGCGATAATAAAAACGATACCGACAACGATACCCGTTAATTGGCGTTTCGTTTTCTTTTCACCTAATATAAGGATCCCCCCAAGCGTGGAAATAATAATTCCCATTTGCGATAGCGAGAAACTTGTTGCGACTCCGACACGCGGTTGTGAAATGAATAAAAACATATTTCCAGCTGCCCATATTAATCCTGGAATAATATTTCTTATCGCATATTTATTAAATGGATGATGCTTAAACGTAAGTAAAATCCCCCCTAATACCATACCAACTGCTTGTGGTAATAAAGCCGACCAACCATCTACGTTAAATAACCTAATCACTACTACGTAAACTAAATAACCGACTGTTGAAATTAATAAAATTATGATACCTCTTTTAAAATTTGCTGCTTGCTCTGCATTTTTTTCTTCTTCACTTTGAAGTGATGTTAAAATAACACCGACAATAATACAAACGAGCGCTAAAATCCCAAGGACGACCGATATTGTCGTGGACCATTCATGAAATACGATAACGCCAAATAAAGTCGTCGCAACTAATTGAAGTCCTGTTGAAATTGGCATCGTCCTCGAAACGCCCATTAAATCAATACTTTTCAATTGATTCGCCTGACCAAGCGCCCAAAATAAACCTGACACAACTCCAACCCCAATCACGGTAGGTGTTAATACTGGCTTCATAAAAATATAAACAACAATTGAGAAAATAAGTGCTCCAAACGTTGTTCCAAGCGTTTGACTATACGGTCCCCCGCCCAGTTTTACGTTAAATAACACAATACTCCCCCAAAATATAGCTGGTAAAATTGCTAAAAATATATCCATCGCCCATTACCTTTCTCTGTAAAATGTTATAAATTGAAACTTTAATCATCCCGCAAATAGCGGAATAAGTTACCGCTCTCAATCATTAGAATGAGCTTTCATTTTTTCTTTTTTGCGAGCACAAATCTTTTCTACAACATCATTAGAAACATTTTTTTCTCGCTCCACATTTTTTACCTTTATATGATCTAAATAATCCTCCAAAGTAAGTGTAACTTTGTCATTTGGCGGATTATGCGCCCCTTGAAATGTAAGAAATTGTAGCGTCACTTCAAATCTAGGTACAAATTCATCTTTCCTGCCGAGACGCTTTATATTTATAACTGCATCACATTCATATTGATCTTCTGTCACTTGTCTAATAACCGAATAGTACCTATTCAATAACGCACTCTCTAAAAGCTGTTCTCTTGATTCTTTCGCGAAAGAATCGCTTGGAGAAGAGAAAAAGATAGAACATATCGCTGTAATAATTACACATATTTTTTTCATAACGTCCTCCTTATCCTATAAGTTAGTGTTCTCAAAAACGCCATAAAAAAACGACTTCCCCTACTTAGGAAAGTCGTTTTAAGGAATCCAATATTAACCACCACTCACTGGTGGTATAAGTGCAACCACATCACCATCTTGGACCCTGTCATCTTCATTTGCGTATTCTTCATTAATCGCAACCATAATTGGCTCTGAAACTGGTACATTATATTCTTTCGCAACAACATCTTTTAACTCTGCAACTGTAATATTTTCTTTCTCTATTTGTAATTCACTTGTCCCTGCTTCTTCTTGCAAGTGCGCAAATAACAATACTCTAATCATACTTATAGCTCCTTCCCAGGCTCTCCCGCCGGATATGGTGTTTTTTCTAATTGATCACCAATCCATGAGTCACCATCTTCCCAAAACTCCTTTTTCCAAATCGGAACAATTTGTTTTATGCGTTCCATAATATATTCGTTCGCTTCATAAGCCGCTTTACGGTGTGGTGTTGAAACAGCAACAACAACCGCTATATCAGAAATTTGCAACGTACCGATGCGATGTGTAATCGCAACATATGTACCCGGCCATTTCTCTTTCACTTCCAGACCAATTTTCTCTAGCATCTTTTCTGCCATCGTCTTATAAGCAACATACTCTAAGTATAATGTACGACGCCCTTTCGTAAACTCTCTAACCGTTCCAATAAATGTTGTAACAGCACCGCATTCACGTCGAATCACTTTCTTCGTTACCTCTTCAATCGAGATTTCTGTATCAATTACTTCATAATATGTATTTGTCATTTCGCACTCCTAACCGTTTGTAAAAACCAGTCTATGTACAACTCTTCTTCTGTTATATGAAATACTTTATATTCTTCTCGTATATTTGCCGGGACATCATACCACGTAATAATCGCCACTATATTTTCTACTTTATGTAAAAGTTCAACGTCTTCCGCAGAACGAAGTAACACTACTTTCGGGTAGTTCTCTTTTTTATAGCCCTCTATTAAAATTGTATCCACTTCAAAAAACTCATATAAGCGAATAATTTCTTGCAAGGACCATTTCTTTCTTAGTGAAGAAAGTGAAAGCAATCCAGCACCTTCTACACTACTTACGACAGCACCAGCTTTACGGTGTCTTTCGCTATCTTTTTGCGCTACTTCTGGAAAACCTCCGTGCCCGTGATGTTTAATTGTAGCAACTTTCATTTCACTTTCAGCTAACACATGCACAATTTTCTCTACAAGTGTCGTTTTTCCGCTATTTTGATATCCTACTATTTGTAAGATTGAAGGGGCTTTGCCCATGGCCAATCACATCCCTCAGAGTGCTCTAACAATAATACGGATACTTTCATCCCAGTCTCAAATCCTCTCGTTCCTCCAGGTAACACGATAAAAGCATTCGCATCTGCAAGTGAAGATACCGCACTCGATTTATCTAAACCAACCGGCATCGCTTGTAACGCCCCGTCCACAATCGTTACGTTTGCTCTTACGAAACGAGTAAATGGATTTGGCTTTGAAAAATCTTTTTGTAAAATAGCATCCGCTCTATATACGTGAGGTTCCTTCGCATACAAATACGTTTTTATAATTGGATGCACAAATAATTCAAAGCCTACATAACAAGCAGACGGATTTCCTGATAAACCGAAAAGTAACTTCCCATCAACTTCAGCTACTGTCGTTACACTTCCCGGTCTCATCGCTATTTTATTAAAGAGTACATTCGCCTGTAACCTTTCATAAATAGCTGGTAAGTAGTCATAATCTCCTACTGATACACCGCCTGTTGTAATTAAAATATCGACCTCATCCATCGCTAATTGAACAGCTGTAAAACATGCATCTAGCTCATCGGCGAGTTGACCATAATAACGAACTTTCCCGCCAGCTTTCATAATTTGAGCTGCGATCATATACGAGTTACTATTTCTAATTTTCCCCGGCTGTAACGGCTCATGTACTTCTAGTAATTCACTTCCTGTTGTTACAATACCGACAACAGGCTGTTTTACAACTTTCACAGTGCTATATCCAAACGTTGCTAGTAAGGCCGCAACACCTGGATTAATTGCAACACCTTTCTTAACGAGAACTTGATTTTGTTTTATGTCTTCTCCTTTAAACGACACATTGTCACCGTTATTAAAAGGGCGTTTTAACTTCATATATGTTTTCCCGTTCTTCTCAAACCCTTCTGTCAGCTCGAGCATTACGACTGCATTACATTCTTCTGGAATAGCTGCTCCTGTCATAATGCGAATAGCTTTAAAAGCTCCTACTTCTTCTAAAAAAACAGACCCCGCCCCGATTTCTCCTATTACTTCAAATTCAATTGGATTCTCTTGGGTTGCTCCTTTCGTATCTTCTGCTCGAATGGCGAAACCATCGTAAGGGGAACGATCAAAATGAGGAACGTCATGATCTGAGACAACATCTTCCCCGAGAATTCTCCCGTAACTTTCCGTAATAGAAATTTCTTCTACTTCACCATACTTCGCATATTTCATTACCCGTTCTACTGCCTCAGCAACTTGAATTGGAATTCGTTTTTCTACCATCGTTTCTCACCTCATATTTGCAATTTTTTTTATCTCGATTAAACTTTATGTATTCAATAGAAATTACTTCAAGGAGGAATTCCATGTCTTCATTTACACATTTTAATGACCAAGGACGCGCAAAAATGGTTGATATAAGCGACAAAAAAACAACCGTTCGAACAGCAATTGCGTGCTCTAGCATTGTCGTTACGAAAGAAATTTACGATAAAATCTCTCACAATGAAATTGGGAAAGGTGACGTATTAGCAGTTGCGCAAATCGCAGGCATTATGGCTGCGAAACGAACTTCTGATATTATCCCAATGTGCCATCCTTTATTATTAAAAGGTGTTGACGTTTCTTTCGATTGGAAACAATCAGAAGAACAATATCGTTTACTCATTGAAGTAAAAGTTAAAACAGAAGGTAGCACCGGTGTTGAAATGGAAGCTTTAACAGCTGCTTCCACTACCGCTCTTACTGTGTATGATATGTGTAAAGCTGTCGATAAAGGTATGATTATCGGCGAAACGTACTTACTTGAAAAAACAGGTGGAAAAAGTGGAGATTATACGAGAAATTCATAATCCTCTCTCCGTTGAACCTAAAGGATTTCCTTTAGGTTCAACCTATATATCTTGCATATAAACTTTTCGCTACATTCATATCATTCGTCCCATGAATAAACGCCCTGCCATCTGTAAATAAAACAAAACGATATTCTTCTACCGGAAATGATAATAAATAAGGTGTCGCCTTTATCTCTACGCTTCTTTGTAAGCGCTTTTTAATTTCTTCTAAATTAAAATTCTTCCGCACACCTGGGCGAATTTGTACTGTATTTCGCCCACATAGCACTTCTGTTTTTGTTTGTGCTTCAAATGTTAAACTCGGATATGTACGTAACCTTCCGCAAGATAAACAAGTATCTTTTTTCTGTCTATTCACTTTAAATGCCATCTGTTGATTATTCCAAAGATCAAACGATAACATCGTTTCACGAAGCGCCCCAAAGTCTTCTACTAATATTTTCAGCGCTTCCGTAATTTGATGCGCAACTACTAATTGTACTGCCGGTTGTATAATACCAGCTGTGTCACATGTTGCTCCGCTCGCCGGATGCTCCATTAAACAGCGAAAACACGGTGTTTTCCCTGGTAAAATTGTATACGTTACTCCGTAACTCCCGACGCAACCACCATATATCCACGGAATATTATATTTTTGTGAAATATCATTAATGAGAAGACGCGTTTCAAAATTATCTGTCGCATCTAATATTAAATCTACATCACGCACTAGCTCTTCCATTTCTTGCACCGTTACATCCGTCACAACCGGATTTATTTCCACCTCAGAATTAATCGCTTGTAAATGTTCTGCAGCCGCTATCGCCTTCGGTTTATACTGCTTTGCATCTTCTTCTGTATATAGTTGTTGTCTTTGTAAATTACTCCATTCTACATAATCACGATCAGCAATCGTTACTTTTCCACCCCCTGCTCTAACAATCGCTTCTGCATTTGCCGCACCGAGAGCACCAGCACCAATAATAAGCACATGCTTCTCTCTTATTTTTCTCTGTCCTTCTTCTCCAACACCAGAAAATAATATTTGTCTTGAATATCGCTCCTGCATGCGATAGCCCCCTTTCTTATCCTCCTATATAAGACATTTCGATTTTCGGACGATTTTTTGCACTTTCTTCTGTCCGTTCATCCGAATACCTATCTTTTCTATTCATCCATACATCTTGTATAACACTTAATAACCCTTCATCCGAAAGATTTCCTCTAAGAAGTTCTCTTACATTCAAACCATCTGTCGCAAATAAGCACGTATAAAACTTTCCATCTGCCGAAATTCTCGCCCTCGTACAAGAGGCACAAAATGACTCAGAAACAGATGTAATAAAACCAACTTCAACATTTGTTCCAACGTACCGATATCGCTTCGCAACTTCACCAAAGTAATGGGCTTCAGCCGGCTCAAGCGGATACACCTTATGAATCATCTCAATCAATTCTCGTTTTGTAACTACTTGATCAAAATTCCACCCATTTGTACTACCAACATCCATAAACTCAATAAACCTAAGCGTGATTCCTTGCTCTTTAAAATACGCAGCCATCGGAAGTACTTGATGATCGTTCATCCCTTTTTTCACAACCATATTTACCTTTACTTCCAGCCCCGCCTCTTTAGCTGCTATAATTCCCTTAATTACCGGTTTCGTATTAATATTTCGACCATTAATATTCTTAAATATGTCATCATCTATCGCATCTAAACTAACATTCACTCTATGTAATCCAGCTTCTTTTAATGCCTTCGCTTGTTTCGTTAAATGGATAGCATTTGTCGTTAACCCTATATCTATTAGCCCATCAATTTTCACAAGACGTGCAATAAGTTTTGCTAAATCTTTACGAAGTAGTGGCTCACCGCCAGTAATTCTAATTTTTCGTACACCGATGTTAACAAATAATTTTGCCAAACGCTCAATTTCATCAAAAGTTAGTAAAAACTCATCTTTTAAAAAAGCATAATCTGGCCCAAATATTTCCGCTGGCATACAATATGTACATCTAAAATTGCAACGATCAATGACAGATATACGTAAATCTTGAAGTGGGCGTCCAAAAAAATCTTTAACCATCTCCTGCATCGCCACCCTCCCTTTCTGCCAAATTTCTTTCTTTTCATTCTATTATAATATATTTTCGAACTGCGATGTTTTTGCTCAAGGGAATAAAGTGAAACTTTAAATAATTAGAGGGTATCCACTCCCTCTGGTTAACGAGGTTTACTTCCAGATACAAGGATAAAAAAACCTTGAAACATAAAAGTTTCAAGGTTTTCTGCTTATTAACTTAATCTAATAATAGTTAGAGTAGCCCCTGGCGTTGCCGTAGATAATGTAGCTAACGCAACTACTCCAAATAATTGTAAGCTAACTGCAGCTCCAGCAGGCAAGTTAGCAATTATTGTTGCACTAAATGAACCAGTAGCCACTGCCGGGGCGTTTATCGTTCCCGCAAGCGGACTGCCATTTACAGTTATACGGGAACTTACAAGTAATCCTGCCGTTAAATTAATTGTATAGGCTATATAATAGTTTCCTGCATTCGCAACTGTAAATACAGTATTTCCACCACTAACGGTTATTCCTGATCCAATATTTTGATTGTTTGGTAACGGAATATTCGTACCACCTAACAAAACAGAAATAACACTTCCTGATGTATTATTCGCAAACGCATACGTTGCAGTTGTACTGACTCCGGTCGCTCCTGTGGCTCCGGTTGCTCCAGCTCCTGTTGGACCAGTTGGACCTTGAATCCCTTGTGAACCTGTTGGACCTGTATCCCCAGTTGGACCTTGAATCCCTTGTGAACCTGTTGCCCCAGTAGTCCCCGTTGGGCCTTGGATTCCTTGCGGGCCTTGAATTCCTTGAGGACCTGTCGCTCCGGTTACTCCAGTAGCTCCCGTTGCCCCTGTGTCCCCTGTCGGACCTTGTGGGCCTTGCAATCCTTGCACACCTTGTGGACCGGTTGGACCTATCTCTCCTTGTACCCCTTGGATTCCAGTTGGGCCTTGTGGGCCTGTCGGACCTTGAATTCCTTGAATACCTTGAATACCCTGTGGACCTTGTGCTCCAGTGGCTCCGGTTGCTCCTTGAATCCCTCGGGGACCTTGTATCCCTTGAATTCCTTGGGGACCGGTTGGACCTATGTCGCCTTGCGGGCCTTGGATTCCCTGTGGGCCTTGATCTCCTGTCGCACCAGTTACTCCTTGTATCCCTTGGGGACCTTGTATCCCTTGCGGACCAGTTGGACCGATATCTCCTTGCACACCTTGGATTCCTTGGGGACCTTGTAACCCTGTCACTCCGGTTGCTCCCGTTTCTCCTGTCGCTCCTGTCACTCCAGTTGAGCCTGTCGCCCCAGTATCTCCTGTTACTCCTGTCGCCCCGGTTGCTCCTGTCGGGCCAGGTGGTCCACCAGATGGACCAGTTACTCCCGCCGGACCTGATGGCCCCGTTGGGCCGGTCGGTCCGGCTGGTCCTCCAGATGGGCCTGTTACCCCTGTTGGACCGGTTAATCCTGTTGGGCCTGTAGTGCCTTCCCCTGTCGCCCCAGTTGCTCCCGTATCTCCTGTTGCCCCCGTCGGACCTTGGATTCCTTGAATTCCCTGTGGACCTTGCACTCCTTGTGCGCCCGTCGCTCCTTGAATTCCTTGTACTCCTTGCACACCTTGGGGACCCATCGGACCTGTTGGACCAATCTCCCCTTGAACACCTTGCACCCCTTGGGGACCCTCTGGACCCGTTGCTCCTATTTCCCCTTGTATCCCTTGAATTCCAGTTGCTCCTTGTACTCCAGTTGCTCCCGTTATCCCTTGCACACCTTGTATTCCCTGAATTCCTTGTGAACCTTGTGGGCCTGTTGTTCCTACCGGTCCTTGAATACCTTGTATCCCCTGGGGACCCTCTGGACCCGTTGCTCCAACTGGCCCTGGCACACCTTGGATTCCTTGCGGGCCCTGAAGTCCCTCTGGGCCTTCTGGACCTGTTGGTCCTATATCACCCATCGGACCTTGTATCCCTTGAACTCCCTGTGGGCCTGTTGCTCCTGATGGCCCTGGTACTCCTTGTATTCCTTGTGGACCTTGATCTCCTGTTGCTCCTGTGGCCCCTTGAGGCCCTATAGCCCCCTGTATACCTTGTGGACCTTGATTCCCTGTTGCTCCCGTTGCCCCTTGAATACCTTGAACTCCTTGTATTCCTTGTTCACCAGTTACTCCCGTCGGACCAGGAATACCTTGAATACCCTGCGGACCTTCTGGACCTGTTGGCCCAATTGGCCCTTGAATCCCTTGAATCCCTTGGATTCCTTGCAAGCCCTGTGCTCCCGTGCTTCCAGTCGGACCTGTACTTCCCGTTGCTCCTGTTACCCCTGTACTTCCTGTAGCCCCAGTATTCCCCGTTGCTCCAGTCGCACCTGTACTTCCACTTGGTCCACCACCCGGACCTGTCGCACCAGTCGGCCCCGTCGGACCAGGAGGTCCTCCTGACGGGCCAGTGATCCCTGTTGGACCGGTTACTCCCGTCGGACCTGTTATCCCCTGACCAGTCGCTCCGGTTGCACCTGTATTTCCACTCGGTCCTTGTGTTCCTTGTATCCCTTGTGCTCCTTGTATTCCTTGTGGACCAGTTGCACCCGGTAACCCTTGGACGCCTTGAATTCCTTGAGGTCCCTCAGGTCCCGTCGCTCCAATTGGCCCCTGTAATCCCTGTATCCCTTGTATACCTTGTGCCCCAGTCGCTCCCGTTGGACCAATCGGACCTTGTAACCCTTGCACCCCTTGAGGTCCTGTCGCTCCAGTTTCTCCTTGTGGTCCTCTCAATCCTTGTGGCCCCTGCTGTCCTTCTGGTCCAGTTGCACCTATTGGCCCAACTAATCCTTGTATCCCTTGCACACCTTGAGGTCCTGTCGGGCCCATCTCCCCCATCGGACCTTGTAATCCTCTTGGTCCTTGAGGTCCTGTTGGGCCTTGTGGACCGGTTGGACCAGTAATCCCTATACCTGTAAATCCAGTTGGAACAGGGGGGAAAGTAGGCCCAATAAGTTCGGGTGGAATTCTAAAATTAGAGCTTAACGGATTTTGCTTCCGATTATTATCACGATTCTTCACACTTTCACCACCTACAAACCGTCTTTTTCATAATAAATAAGCCTCTTCTTAATCTATTTACAAAAATAATTTCCAAGACTATTTTTATTTTAAATAATAAAAACTCCCTTAATTTCTTAAGGGAGTCCTGCAGTTGAATCCATATTATCTGTATTAGGGACAGCTTGTGCTATACCCGATGCATTTACACTTTGCCCCATATTTGTTCCTGTTACAGTACCAGCAGGAGTGCCTCTTGTATATGTTGTCGTCACCGAATCACCCGGCTGTAAACAAAGCTTTGTCTCCGTCCCTATTACTGTAACAACATCAATCCAAGCGCACCCCATTGAACCACTATATGATTTCGAAGCAGTAAATGAAGTATCACTCAAATTATCACCGGTAAATATATTTCCAGTGTTATTCACAATAACAAATTCTTTTATATGCGCAGGCATAATTACACTCTACCTTTCCTTTATGAACCTAACGTACGTGTACTTGTTGCCAAAGGCGGAAGAAATACCGATGTTCTAATCACCGCTTCTGGCTGCCTTTTTCCATTTAAAAAAATAGCCGCACTCGATCCTCCAGCTCCTGCATATACTTTCGCCACAGCTAAAGGCGAGATATCATAACAGTCACCGACATTAACAGCGCCTGTATTATTAATAATTTTCACTTTACGCAAATTAATTCCCATTTCCCCCTCCTCCTTTTTTATACTGTATGCAAAAGAAAAAAACTTGAAACAGACTCGTTCCAAGTTTTTAACTATTAACTATTTCGTTTCACCTTCATATTGAAGCATACCGCCAACCATGTTCACTGTTTTAAACCCTTGCTCATTTAAATAATGACATACATTTTCACTGCGCATTCCCGAACGACAAATAAAGATATATTCATTCTCTTTATTAAAGAAATCTACTTTATGTGGGATATCGCCCATTTTAATATGTACAGCTTCTGGAATCTTTCCTGCCGCTACTTCTTCATCTTCTCTTACGTCTACTAGAAATAACGTTTCTCCATTTTCTAAACGCTCTTGTACCTCTTCTGTAGTAATTGTATTAACTTCTGTCATATGTAGTTCCTCCTTATATACAATAAAACCTTTCGTTTCTTTTTCACAAACATTCTCTACCAATTTTAGCACGCAAAAGAAAGAACGCAAAGAATCGAAAAACTATTTCTCAATTTTCTCTAAAAATTTATTCTTTACAAACATAACTAGCACATTGTATCCTCAATATACTTGTTTTATGAAAGGAGTCGATTAAAATGACGCTTTTTCTTTTCATTATGGGCATTGTGTTCTTACTCGCTGCAATTATTGCTCTTAGTATGAAAAATAATAGAAAAATAAACTCCCCACAAGAGATGTCATTCTTATTTCTATTGCTTGGCATAGCGTTTTTCGGTATAGCAATCGCTACATATATTTTCCGTCTACAAATTATGTAAAAAAAGGTGCCTACTACAAACATTGCACCTTTTCCCCATCATTTGTCTTTTACACAAAACTAGATACTTTCCGATTCAAAAATTCATAAACCTTTTTTTCAAATAAATGAATATCAAATGCTCCTGCCATATGCCCATTTATACTTTCTATCTCATACACTTCCGCATATTTTCCTTGTTTTTGCAAAATATCTACCATTTTATAATTATAACGAGACGGCTGAAGCAAATCTTGTTTACACGGAATCATAAGTACATTCGCTTCTATGTTAGAAAGAGATTCTTCTAGTGAAGAAAACCCATGTGCAATATCATGCAATAAAACTGCCTTCGCAGTATACATCCATGAATTTGCATCTACTAACTCTATACTTCTATATGTCGCTGTATTTATCTCTTTTTCAAATGATGTTAATGTAGAAAACTTTTCATAAGGTTCTATCTCGATACTATTACGAGGAAATGCCATTTCATAAAAATGCTCATCAAACGCATTCATAAACATCATTCTACTCGCTAAATGAAGCCCCTTTATAGGCTGCTCTTCTCCATATTTTCCATCTTTCCAACTTGGATCCAGTTGAATTGCCTCAATCGCATTTTGCGCTACGTTTACTGACGTAATAATTGGATTTTGTGGGTTCGTAATAACGCCAATCATCCGCTCTACCATATGTGGATAGTGAACCGCCCATTGTTGTGCAATCATTCCCCCCGCCGACGGTCCGATTACAGCGTGTAACCTTGAAATTCCCATACCTTTTATTAACTCATATTGCATACGAGCTACATCAAGAAATGTAAAAACCGGAAAATCCATAGCATATTCTTCTCCAGTTTCTAGATTAATCGATTTCGGTCCTGTTGTAATCACATATGGATTCCTCGCCTGCACATTACAAAGGTTATCCGTACATATAACAAAATACTTATTTGTATCAATTGCTTTCCCAGGTCCAATGAGCCCATCCCACCAACCAGACTCCTCATCATGCACTGTATATTTTCCTGCCGCATGACTTGTTGCACTAAAATAATGACAAACCAAAATCACATTTGACCTTTCTCTATTTAACGTACCATATGTCTCGTATCCCATTTGAACAGGAATTTCTCTGCCATTTTCAAACGCAAACTCTTTTAAAACAAATTTCTCTTTTTTTACAATTTGCACAGACTCTCCCTCTCCCCGTTATAGTATGAACTGCTTACTAAAGATTTTTTTCTATGCAAACTAATCTCCTTCTTCTTTTCATAAATAAATGAATAATATACAAAATTAGCCACAAAATAGCACTATATTACAAGATTAAAGAGGGCATACATATGATTTGGAATTGGTTACGTAAGAAAAAAAAATCAAATAAACCAGAAGCAAACGAAACAGATAATCAGGAGCAGCATTCTAACAATCAAGAGGATGATAACAAAGAACAGACTAGAAATATGAAACATAATAAAGGTGAAAATAACGAGCAAAAAGATTCGTCTCAGAATAAGCAACAAAGTGCTAAACAAGATGATTCCTCTCAGGATAAGCAACAAAGCGCTAAACAAGGTGATTCGTCTCAGGATAAGCAACAAAACGCTAAACAAGATGATTCGTCTCAGGATAAGCAGCAAAGCGCTAAACAAGATGACTCTTCTCAGGATAAGCAACAAAACGCTAAACAAGATGATTCCTCTCAAGATAAACAACAAAGTGCTAAACAAGATGATTCGTTTCACGATAAGCAACAAAGCGCTAAACAGGATGATTCGTCTCAAGATAAGCAACAAAGTGCTAAACAAGGTGATTCGTCTCAAGATAAACAACAAAACGCTAAGCAAGATGAACCTTCTCAAAGTAAGCAACAAAGCTCTGGAGGTAATAGTATTTATGACTTTACAAAACCAGAAAAAGACCGTATTCATTCTCTACAAGATTTAATAGAGAAACTTAAAAAGTCTAGTGATTTTATTAATTACCATACATCTGACGATGAAACGATGCCTTATTGGATTTCTTACTATCGCCCTTCACTTGATGGGGAGAAATTACAAAAATATTTAATGCCTACTCTTTTAGAGAGACCTTGTACTTCGCTAGAAGAACTAAAAGAACATATTCCGATGAGTGGCATTACAATTACGAACGACTTGCAAAAAATTGAAGACATGGTTTTAAAGGGACATGCGATCATTCAATTGAATCAGCAAGATCAAAAATGTATGCTTGCAAACATTGCAATTGATAATTATCGTGCACCAACCCCTCCTTTAAACGAATCAACTGTTATTGGTCCGCAAGAAGGTTTCGTAGAGGATATTGATACAAACATTAATTTAGTTCGAAAACGTCTTCCTGTTTTAGATTTACAAACAAAAGAAATGATTATCGGCGAGTTTTCCAAAACAAAAGTTGTCATGATGTATTTAGACAACCTCGCTGAAAAAGATAATGTAGATTTTCTAGAAGAGTCATTACGCGCTCTTGAATATGATCAAGTTAATGATAGTGCTTATTTACAAGAATTAATGGGTGAAAAATCGATTTTCCCTCTCTATATCAATACAGAGCGCACTGATAGAGTTACAAAAGCACTAATTGATGGAAAAATTGCAATTTTCGTTGATGGTTCACCAAATGTTCTATTAACGCCCGTATCATATTTCGATTTCTTTATTTCACCAGAAGATTATAATGTCTCTTGGCTATATGCAACATTTTCAAGAGTTTTACGGCTTATCGCTGTCCTTTTCTCAATTTGTGCAGCTCCATTATATGTTGCCGTTTTAAATTATCATTACGAACTCATTCCGAGTGATTTACTTGAAACTTTAATTTTATCAAGGGCGCAAGTACCGTTCCCACCTTTAATTGAAGCACTTTTTTTGGAATTAGTTATCGATTTATTAAGAGAAGCCGGCGCAAGGTTACCGATGAAAGTCGGGCAAACACTCGGTATTGTAGGCGGTATCGTAATCGGGCAAGCATCTGTACAAGCTGGGTTAACGAGTAACATTTTATTAATTATCGTTGCACTATCAGCACTCGCTTCTTTTATTACACCTATTTATAAAATGGGGAATGCTGTTCGATTACTACGCTTCCCGTTTCTCATATTTGCAGAAATAGGTGGACTTTTCGGTATTTCTCTTGGATTTATCTTTTTATTTACTCATCTATTTAGACTTACTTCCTTACGTAAGCCGTACGCTTTGTTTTATCCGACAAGGCAACAATCAGTTAAAGATTCTTGGATTCGTTTTCCATTAACAATGATTGATACAAGAGATGTGCAAGCAAGACCACAGCATGTAAAAAAAGCAGCAAAAGGCATTTCGACAAAACATAGCTCGGACTTTGATGATTAAGAAATGAGGTGCATTGATGAGTAAAGTTCAAGAAAAATATCAAATATCTCCTATCTTTGTTTTCTTCTTAATTCACAGTGCACAATTCGGGGCTGGCGTTCTAGGTTTTGCTCGAATTATCGCAAAAGCTGCTGGATACGACGGCTGGATGGGAGTTCTCCTCACAGGAATCATCATTCATATTCTAATCTGGATGATGTATTATTCATTAAAAAATGTAGAGGGAAACTTAATTGATTTACACAAACAACTTTTTGGAAAATGGATCGGAAATGGTATTAATATCATTTTTATGGTTTATTTTTTTATTGTAAGCATTTCTGTTGTTAGAACATATGTCGAAATTATTCAAGTATGGATGTTTCCTAGTGCATCCACCTGGATGCTCACATTCTTTTTATGCTTAATAAGTTATTACATTATTTCATCAGGATTCCGAGTCATTACAGGAATTTGTGTTATTTCTGTTGGTGGGACATTAGGTTATCTTTTTCTTAGCCTTTTCATTTTGAAATTCTCACATTGGGATAACTTACTTCCAATATTTTCACATTCTTTTACCGATATTTTGAAAGCAGCTCAACTATCTATTTATAGTATGACAGGATTTGAAATTTTCCTTATGATTTATCCATTTGTTAAAGAGCCAGAGAAATCCCATAAATTCGCGCAATATGGGGCATTATTTTCCAATATTCTATATTTGTTTAGTACCATTCTCGCTTTTACATTCTTTAGCGAAAAACAACTACTCAAAACAATTTGGTCTCAACTGTCCATGACACAAGTTATTAAGCTTCCTTTTATAGAGCGACTTGAGTATATCGCTATTTCTGGTTATGCTCTCGTTATTATTACAAGCTTTATCCTACCTTTATGGGCTGCTACTAGAGGAACTCATGAAATTTTTCGTGTTAAACAACGTGGGATTTTAATTGCCTTGATGCTTATCACCTTAGTTGTTTCACAACTTTTAACGAACAGGCATGATATCAATGATTTTATTAGTAATGTATCTAAAGTTAGTTTTTGGCTTATATATATATACATCCCAATTCTATTTAGTATTGTGTGGGTGAAAAGAAAATGGACAAAACAAAAAGAAAGTTAATACTTCTTGTTTGCATCAGTATCTTCAGTCTAACTGGTTGCTTACAAAAAAATATTATTGATGATGTTCAACTCATTCAAGGAACTGCCTTCGATACAGCAAAAGATAATAAAGTAAAAGTTACATTCGTTTGTCCTATACAAAAAAAGGGAAATAAAGTTCAAGTTTATGAAGGAACAGGAAACGCAGTAAAACAAGTAAAGGCAGATACATCTTTAGAATCTTCACAACCTTTCGCAAGCGGTCAAATGCGTGTCGCCTTATTCACAACAAAGATTGCTAAAAAAGGATTATCCAATTCTTTTGACACATTAATTCGTGATGTGAATATTGGTAACTCACTGTATGTTGGACTATTAGAAGGCAGTGGTACTGAACTATTTAAAGGAAAATATAGTACCTCTTACAATGTTGCGATTTATATAAAAAAAATGTTAGAACATAATATGGACACTGGCCCTTTGCCAACTGACAATTTATATTTAGGTGCCTTCAGATACTACCGTGAAGGACAAGATTCCTATATGCCTATCCTCAAAAAACATGGAGATAAAATAAAAATTATTGGTATTGGTCTCTTGAAAAAGGATAAGTTAGTTGGAACAATTAAGTACCACGATATGTTTGTTTTCAAAGGACTGCTAGAAAAGCACCGTTTGGACTCACATGAATTTAAAACCAATCCTGGCTATACAATGATTAATAACATTCGTTCCGTTCCTACCTACGAAGTAAACATAAAAGATGGGAAACCTTCTTTCTATATTCACGTTAAGATGGATGCTCGTATTCAGGAGCTTTCTAGAAAATTTAATTTAGAAAACAAAAAAAACACAACAAAAATAGCCAAATCAATCGAAAAACAATTAGATGCAAAAGCTACAAAACTAATTAAACAGTTTAAATCTCTAAATGTTGATCCTCTTGCACTAGGAGCAAAATATAGACAACATTATCGCCCATTCAAATTAGAAGAGTGGCGACAAATGTATAAAGATGTTCCGGTTCATATAAAATACACCGTAAATATTACAAATTCTGGTGTAATTGAATGAGAAATGATTGAACTCCTCTCTCCAGCATGATACAACGGAGAGAGGAGTTTTTTATTATTAAATAGAGAGAGAAGATATTTATGGGGGAGCTTATGTCTAAAAAATTAGTAAAGCCTATTTTAAATGGTATTTTATTTCTCGGCGTCTTTTTATTTGCTCATACATACTTAAAAAATGTTTCCTTCACACGTTACTTGCTTGTCGTTATACCAATGTTACTCCTTGGTATGTTTGGCATCGACCTTATTTTATCCCTTTTAATAAAAAAAGAAGAATAACGAGCGAACATCTTATTTCGATAAGATGTTCTTTTCATTTCATAATCACCTTATGTTACAATGAGATTCGGCACTAAGCGAGAAAGGATGAAACAACATGACAAACGAAAAAGGTTTAGATAAAGGATATGAACTTGTTGCGAAAATGCATGAAGTATTCGGACATCCTGTAACAAATATTCCAACGAAATTAACAGAAGAGCGTGCAAAAATTCGTGCGAGTTTTATGCAAGAAGAACTAGAAGAATTTCTAGAAGCAACGACTGTTGAAGATCAATATGATGCACTAATTGACCTTATTTACTTTGCATTCGGAACGTTTGCCGAAATGGGCGTACGTCCAGATAAAGGATTCGAAATTGTAAATAACGCAAACATGGCAAAACTATTCCCTGATGGGAAACCTCGATTCCGTGAGGGCGACGGTAAAATTCTAAAACCAGAAGGCTGGCAAGCACCAGAACCACAGCTTCGTGCTGAAATTGAACGTCAACGTCAAGAAGCTGAAAAAAACTGCTAGGATTTCCTAGCAGTTTTTTATTATGTCTTTTTTTCTGCAGCTCATTAATGACCCACGTGTCCCGCATGTCCTGCTGCTCCACTAATACTAGCTGCTCCTGCTGCTGCCCCTGCTCCTCCTGCTCCAATTCCTCCTGTCCAAGGAGAAGTTTGTTGCTGTTGTTGATATTGTTGGTGCTGTTGACCTTGGTGTCCATGATGTTGGCCTTGGTGTCCATGATGTTGGCCTTGGTGGTGATGATGTTGGCCTTGGTGGTGATGTCCATGATGACCTTGATGCGTTTGATAAAGAACAGCTTGCGGATGAATGTGGTGGTGTCCATGGTGATGTACTTGTTGTTGGTGATGACCATGATGGCCGTGTTGACCTTGATGGTGGTGATGTCCTTGGTGGCCGTGTTGACCTTGATGGTGGTGATGTCCATGATGGCCGTGTTGACCTTGGTGGTGGTGTCCATGATGGCCGTGTTGACCTTGGTGGTGGTGTCCATGATGGCCGTGTTGACCTTGGTGGTGGTGTCCATGATGGCCGTGTTGACCTTGGTGATGATGGTGTCCATGATGGCCATGTTGACCTTGATGGTGGTGATGTCCATGATGACCGTGAATAACTTGCGGATACCCACCTATTCCTGGTACCGGAAATCCTGTCTGCACTCCTCCAACGAAAGAAGGAAATGTAGTTGGTGCTCCTACTGGAATTCCTGTCTGTACACCAGCTACTGATGTTGGAAATCCACCTGTTATTGTAGGCATTCCAGCCCCTGATGTCGAAAAGCCTCCCATTGATGTAGGCATTCCAGTTTGCATGCCAGCTACCGATGTTGGAAATCCGCCTGAGCCTCCACCCATCCAGCTCGGAATTCCACCGTATCCTTGTTGGTCAGCCCCTCCCATTAACATCATTTGTTCATAACTACCCGATCCACCTCCGAAGAAGCCATGTGGTGCATTATTGTCCATCCCTTTCATCCCTTTCATTCCTTTCACCTCTTCTACTCAATTTAGCCTACCTTTTTTATCATATTTCCTATAGAAAAATAGGTGTTTGTCTGTATGGGAATTCCGCTCTTTTATTTGTACGTAATGGAATAATTAAAAACTTAGACTAATCTAATCCAGAAATGATTTTCTACACAAAAAAGCTCAGAGCCTAAATGCTCTGAGCTTTTATTTAGCGTTAATTAGTTTGCAACAACGTTAACAAGTTTTCCAGGAACAACAATTACTTTACGAACTGTTTTCCCTTCAATTTGGTCTTGAATTGCTTCAAGTGCAAGTTGTTCCATTTCTTCTTTTGATGCGTCTTTACTCATTGTTAGTTTTGCGCGAACTTTACCCATAACTTGAACAACGATTTCAACTTCATCTTCTACAAGTTTAGACTCATCAAACGTTGGCCAGCTTGCATATGTGATTGTTTCATTGTATCCAAGTTTGCTCCATAGCTCTTCCCCGATATGAGGTGCAACTGGTGCAATCATTTTTACGAAACCTTCTACATATTCTCTTGGAAGTGTTTCAGCTTTGTATGCATCGTTGATGAATACCATCATTTGAGAAATCGCTGTGTTGAAGCGAAGCTCTGCATAGTCTTCTGTTACTTTCTTCACTGTTTGGTGGTAAGCTTTTTCAAGCTCTTTATTTGGTGCGTCAGTAATTTTCTCACTTAATTCACCGTTATCTTGAACGAATAGACGCCATACGCGGTCTAGGAAACGACGAGCTCCGTCAAGACCATTTTCAGACCAAGCGATTGAAGCATCTAATGGGCCCATGAACATTTCGTATAGACGAAGTGTATCTGCACCGTGGCTTGCTACGATATCATCAGGGTTTACAACGTTACCTTTTGATTTACTCATTTTCTCGTTGTTTTCACCTAGAATCATACCTTGGTTGAATAATTGTTGGAACGGTTCTTTCGTTGGAACTACACCGATATCGTATAATACTTTATGCCAGAAACGAGCATATAGTAAGTGAAGTACAGCGTGTTCTGCACCACCGATATAAATATCAACTGGAAGCCATTGTTTTACTTTTTCAGGATCTACAAGTGCTTCACTATTGTTTGGATCGATGTAACGTAGGTAATACCAACAGCTACCAGCCCATTGCGGCATTGTATTTGTTTCACGACGACCTTTTTTACCAGTTTCAGGATCTACAACATTTACCCACTCGTCAATGTTAGCAAGTGGTGATTCACCTGTACCTGAAGGACGGATGTTTTCTGTCTTCGGAAGAACTAATGGTAATTCCTCTTCTTTCACAGCTGTCATTGTACCATCTTCCCAGTGAATTACTGGAATTGGCTCACCCCAGTAACGTTGACGGCTGAATAACCAGTCACGTAGACGGTACGTTACTTTTTGATTTCCTGCGCTCGTTACTTCAAGCCATTCAATCATTTTTGCGATTGCTTCTTCTTTATTTAAGCCATCAAGGAATGCTGAGTTTACGTGTGCACCATCACCTGTGTACACTTCTTTCGTAATATCTCCGCCTTTTACAACTTCCTTCATTGGAAGATTAAATACTGATGCGAATTCATAGTCACGCTCATCGTGAGCTGGAACTGCCATTACAGCACCTGTTCCGTAAGTTGCAAGAACATAGTCAGCGATCCAGATTGGTAATTTCTCACCGTTTACTGGGTTAACTGCGTAAGCACCAGTGAATACACCAGTTTTCTCTTTCGCAAGTTCTGTACGCTCTAGGTCACTCTTCATTTTTACAGCGTTAATGTAAGCTTCTACCGCTTCTTTTTGTTCTGCTGTTGTAATTTCTGCAACAAGTGCATGTTCTGGAGCAAGTACACAGTATGTTGCACCAAATAGTGTATCAGGGCGCGTTGTGAACACCGTGAACTTCTCATCTGTACCGTCGATGTTGAAGTGTACTTCTGCACCTTCAGAACGACCGATCCAGTTACGTTGCATATCTTTTAAGCTTTCAGGCCAATCAAGCTCATCTAGATCTTCTAATAGACGATCTCCGTAAGCTGTAATTTTTAACATCCACTGTCTCATCGGACGACGCTCAACTGGATGTCCACCACGCTCACTCTTACCGTCAATGATTTCTTCGTTTGCAAGTACTGTACCAAGTGCTGGGCACCAGTTTACAGGTACTTCATCAACGTAAGCTAAGCCTTTTTCAAATAGTTTTAGGAAGATCCATTGTGTCCACTTATAGTAGTTTGGATCTGTTGTATTTACTTCACGGTCCCAATCGTAAGAGAAACCTAATGATTTAATTTGGTTACGGAACGTATTAATATTATGCTCTGTAAATTCAGCTGGGCTGTTTCCAGTATCAAGTGCATATTGCTCTGCTGGAAGACCGAATGCATCCCATCCCATTGGATGAAGAACGTTATATCCTTGCATACGCTTCATACGAGATAAAATATCTGTCGCTGTATAACCTTCTGGATGTCCTACGTGTAAGCCTGCACCTGATGGATATGGGAACATATCTAGTGCATAAAATTTTGGTTTTTCTGTCTCATCTGGCGTACGGAATGTTTTATTCTCTTCCCAGTACCCTTGCCACTTCTTCTCAATTTCTTGATGATTAAAGCTCATGAGATACCCTCCTTGAAATTCTATTTATTTTCACCGCCCAAAATACAAAAAACCTCTCATCCCTAGAAAGGGACGAGAGGTTATAGATTCCCGCGGTACCACCCTAAATTAATGTAAAAATATACATTCGCTTAGATCCGTAACGTGGATTAACGGCAATTGCTACTATTAGTTTCACAACTGCAACTCAAAGGCGAGTTCATAACGAAACGTGGATTGACTTGCACCGACCGTCAACTCTCTAAACCAGCTTCTATTACTACTACTCCTTCTCACTGTTATTACACATATAAGTTACGTGAACTATCCTTCACCTAGTATCTCTTAAGAGCTTACTTAAAGCGAGGACTTCTCGGTTAATCGTTACTCTTCATAACTAACGAATTCATCTTAAGACAGCCGAGCTATCTCCCTTGTTCTAAAGGTTGTTTTATTTAAATATATTCTAAAACATGTTACATGTTCCGTCAAACTAAACTGCAATTTTTTCTTCAACTGTTTCTTCTACTTTTACTCGTTTATCATAAATGCTCGTTGCTATAAGCGCTACTACAAGCATTACCATGATTGCTATAAACAATACTTCCATATTGTATAAATCCACAATTGCTCCGCCAACGACCGGCCCGAACATTTTCCCTACAGTCGCCGCACTATTTACAACCCCTTGATAAAACCCTAATTTATCTTTTGGTGCAAGTATATTTGCAATCGTTGGAACCGCAGGCCATACAAATAACTCACCTATTGTTAATGTTACCATCGCAACGAGGAACATCGTAAATTGTTGCGCTTGACTTAACACAATGAATGAAGCTGCAAAAATGAAAATTCCAATCATAATTTGCTGTTTTAAAGAACGCTTCATCCAGCGAATTAGCATACTAACAAGTGGCTGTGCACAAACAATCATCGCTCCGTTTATCGTCCATAATAAACTATAGTGACGAAGGCTAATATTCAATTCTTGCATATGTGTTGCAATCGCTCCTTGCCACTGTACGTATGTAACCCAGCATAAAGCATATGCTACACACACGATAAGAAGTGCTTTAAATCCAGGTGTAAGTGACCAACCTTTTTTCATTTCGACTTCTTTTTGTACTCCTGGCTCCTTCTTGTCTTCCATACCACGGAATCCAATAAAAGCAATTAAGAAGAAAACAAAGTATAAAATAAAGTTCGCTAAGAAAATATAATCAAAACGATATGAAGCAACTAAACCACCGCACGCTGTTCCAATCGCAATACCAACGTTTTGTCCAACGTACATCGCATTAAACGCTCGTCTTCCGCCCTCTGGCCAAACCGTACCAACCATCGCGTACATCGATGGGAAGACCATCCCAGAACCGAAGCCGATTAACGCTAGCCACACAACATATAACGGCCAACCGTGGAAGAACACAAGACCTAAAATCGATACAAGTGTAATGACAATCCCTACTAAAATTGATTTATAACCGCCCCATTTATCAAATAAAACACCGCCGAGCAAGTTTCCGATTACACCAGTAAGCGAGTTGATCATTAGTACCATCCCGGCCACAGATAAAGATTTTCCTAGGTGATCATGCAAATAAATTGTATTAAAAGGCCATAAAAAAGAAGCACCCGTGACATTAATAATCATCCCAGCTACTAATAGCCATACTTTCCTTGGCATAGTTTCCCCTCCTATTCTATTTTTTTCGTTCATATATATAACAGTAAAATTGTAGTCGTTTTTAAATAGGAAGGCAACTGATTAATAGTTGATGAAATTCAGATAATGGTTCGACGGTAAATGAAATTATATTTATCCCTGCTTGAAAATATATCAGCGATTTTGGAAATATATCGACCGCAACTCAAAATATATCAGCGATTTTGGAAATATATCGACCGCAACTCAAAATATATCAGCGATTTTTCAATTATATCGACCACAACTTGAAATATATCAGCGATTTTTCAATTATATCGACTTACCGACAAAAAACGACGACAGTAACAATATATAAAAGGGTAGACTGCATGAAATTTTCATGCAGTCTACCCTTATTTGTACTATCCAACTTCTTTTTCTCGCTTCGCACTTTCTTTAGCGCTCCATTTAAATATTTTATCTAGTAAGGAATATATTCTCCCAGATTCTTTCGTTAACAAAGGTCCTAACGATGCTAATATTAAAACATACAAAGCTGAGAATGGTTTAATCGTTGCCATTAAGCCGCCCGCAATTCCAATATTCGCGACGATAATGGAAAATTCTCCGCGTGATACAAGTGTTAAACCGATATTCGTAGAAGCCTTATGCGATAACCCAGCTTTACGCCCCGCAACCATTCCAGCAGTAAAATTACCGATAAGAGTAATGAAAACTGCTCCTAATGCCAACCACACTGCTCCCCCAAGCGAAAATGGGTCTATACTTAAACCGAAGCTGAAAAAGAATATAGCTCCAAAGAAATCACGAAATGGAACAACGAGCTGTTCAATTCGATCACTATGCTCTGTTTCAGAAAAGACGAGCCCCAATAATAATGCTCCAATTGCCTCCGCGACATGAATCGTTTCTGAAAATCCTGCTACAAAGAATAAAATAGCGAATATTACGATAATGAAAATTTCATTGGACGAAATATCTAACATTTTATTTAAAAATCGTGTAGCTTTTCTAGCAACTACAAAGAATAGTAGCATATACCCTACTGCGATTAAAATAGATGTAAGAGCACCTACAAATGACGTTGCCCCTCCGAGTACTAATCCTGAAACGACTGATAAATATACTGCTAAAAAGATATCATCAAACATAATGATTCCTAAAATTAGCTCCGTCTCTTTATTACCAGATCTTCTTAAATCAACAATTACTTTCGCAACAATTGCACTCGATGAAATTGTTATGATCCCAGCAATAATTAATGTTTCTAATAAGGGGAAACCCATTATATATCCGTAAAGTAAACCTAATATAAAATTAAGCGATATATGAACAGTCCCCCCAAAAGCAATTGATTTTCCAGATTTAATTAATTTTTTAATTGAGAATTCTAAGCCTAAATAGAATAAGAGGAATATAACGCCAACACGGCCGAGGAAGGAAATAACTTCTCCGCTTTCAATAAATCTTAAATCGATAAGCCCTAAATCTGGCGCATGTGGCCCCACTAGCATACCGAGTATAATGAAAAACGGAATAATCGAGAACTTTAACTTTGCAGCGAGAATAGCTGCAAAAGCGACTAATACTAACGCAGTCCCAACTTCAAAGATTAAAGTATCCATCGACTATGAATCCCCTCCTACTGAAAGCAACTCATTAATAATTCTTTTTACTTCATGTCTTTCGCCTGATAATACGAGCATATCGCCAGCTTCAATGATAGAATCTGGGCCTGGATTAAAGAACTTCTTCATATTCTTTTTCAAAATGGCAATGATCGTTACATTATATGTGTTTCGGACATGTAAACTACCAATTGTTTTTTGTACGACTGGTGCATTATTTTCCACCTTAAACCACTCAATTGATAATCCTTCAAAGGCCATTTCAATCGTATCTAAAGCTTGTGGTCTATATACCATCCCGCCCAATATAGCTGCAATTTGTCTCGCTTCGGAATCACGAAGAGAGACGCTTGAAATACTCTCCTCATGATCAGCATCAAAATGGTACATTTCTCTTCGGCCATCATCATGAATAACGATAACCATCTTTTCATTACCTTTTGTAATCACTTCAAACTTACATCCAATACCCGGCAGTTCACTCTCTCTAATATTCATATTTTCCGCCTCCTAATTTTTTTAGTTACGGCTTTTATAAATCGACATCAATCTCCGTTTTAAAGGTCTCATCCTTTGAGATGCCTAAATACTTTAGCGTCTCTGATGGAGTCGCGTGATGGAAATGTTTTTGCAACAGCGCAATCGCTATCCCTCTTTTGTACGCATGAAATCCAAACGTTTTTCGCATTGAATTTGTTCCGATCTTACCAACAACTCCAACTGCTTCTGCAGCATTATGAATTACACGATACGCTTGTTGACGCGTAATTGAATTTGGCGTTTTATTAGATTGAAATACGTAATTTTCTCTTTTAACGCCAATAGATTGTACGTAATCTAAAAGCGCTTCTTTTACTTTTGTATTTAAATAAATATCTTGTTTAAATTTTTCATCTTTCACAGGAAGAGTATAAAACTCTTTAACAGTCCCGTCTTCATTTAATACATCTTCAAATTTCATACTAAGTAGTTCTGTAATTTTTAATCCTGTGTTAATTCCAATAACAAATAAAAGATAATCTCGCTGAGAGTGCTCTTTTAAATATTTTTTCATAGCCTCAATTTGGCTTATATCTTTTAATGCCTCTACAACTTCCATACATGTATTCTCCTCATCTTATGAACGGTAATTTTCTCATTATGTTGTCCATTTTACCTTATCATGCTATGAGATTTCCATGTGTTATCCATTATTTTCACAATATACTTTTGTGACCCAAGCAATTTTCAATTTGGAAATTTACGATTGTACAAATACGTTGTGGTTAGAAAAGAAATGGGGGTAAAAGTTCAGCTTTTTTCTACAGATTGGATTCCTCCTTTCCTTACCCAGCTGCTCCTACTTTTATATCACGTTACTTATTTACATTATATTATATATTTCAGTAACATTAAAGTGTTTTTTCTGAAAATAATAAAAACCGAGCGTTTTTGCTCGGTTTTTATTATTAATCTTCTTTCGGAAGAACAATTCCTTTATACAATTGAACTGTAATGAAGTAATAAATCGCATAAATAACTACGAAAATTACGATTGGTACCCAAATACGGAAGTACGGATCGATTAAAATAAATCCGAAAATATTCATACCAACTAATACGTGAGCGATACCCACAATTGCTGGGAATAAGAATACTAAGAATAACTCTTTATAAATCGATTTCGTTAATAACTCACGGCGCACACCGATTTTACGAAGCATTTGATAACGCGTAATATCTTTTGATGCACCAGAAAGAATTTTAAACATAAGACAGCTTGCCATCATTGCTAAGAACGCAATTCCAAGGAAGAATCCCATAAATACTGTTCCACTCGCAATGCCGTATAACATGTCGTAAGTTTGATATTTACTATTTAATCTTTCAGCTTTTACATTTTTATATTTATCTAGCTGCAACTCGTCAAGTTTTTTCCATTCTTTTGTATATGCTAAGAAATCATCTGCTTTTCCGATAAATGCTATACCTTCTTTACCATTTATCCCATCGTACATTTTTTGATCTACAATTTTAATTGCATGATCTTCGTATATATAATACGGATGAATTGTGCTAAAAGCATCAACCCATTCTTCTGGAAGTTCTTTAGCGTTCGCATCTTTTTCATTCATTTCTCTAGAAACTGCACCTACTGGTAGTTCCTGTGAAACCTTCTTTGTATTCACTAAATCCTTCATCGACTTCATATTTGTCATATCTTTTACGAAAGGACGATTTTTTTCTAAATCTTCTTTTACATAATAAACGTATTTATCATCAACTTTGTAGCGATATTCATTTTTTTCTTTAAATGTAATACCGTCTAAAATTTTCTTTTCTTCAGCTGTAGGATTATGAACAACTGAGTCATAGATTACTAAACCATCAGACAGTTTGATAGCGTTATTTTTAAACGCCATACCACCTGAAATTGCACCTGCTCCAAGAGCAACTAACATCGCTACTGTTGCAAGTACCTTTGTTAGGCTATTAATACGGAAATTTAATTGTGCAAATGTAAAAGCGTTAAGTCCTTTTTCACTACGCTTTTTATTACTCTTTAACTTTTTAATAAAGACCGGGAGAAGTGATCCAAACAGCATGTAAGTACCAACTGTCGTTGTAATTAATGCAATAATGATTCCCATTTCTCTTAGTTTTTCCATGTAAATCATTGATGCATAGCCCATTCCTAATAAAATAACCGCAAGGAATGCAACTACACCTGTCATTTTTCCTTTTACTGCAACACGTTCTGTTTGTGCGTCTGCATGTACAAGTTGCAGGACAGAAATACGTGATAATTTAATACTGTTCATAATTGCCGATAATACAAATAGTGCAAAGAAGAAGATGCACGTAACAGTCATAGATGGCAGGTAAAATGCTTTATAGCCTTCACCAGCAAATTCTAATTGTTTCATCAATAATTGACCGATACCTTCTGCAAGTCCTACACCAACTGCAATTCCAATTGCAAGAGACGCAGCGCCTAATACAATTGTCTCAATAAACATAAGTAATGTAACTTTATGCTTTTTTGCTCCTAACATCATATACATACCAAACTCTTTTTGACGAAGAGATAGTAAGAAAGAGTTCGCATACAAAATATAGAAGAACGTTATAATAGCTAGTAAAAATGAACCTGCTTGGAATACAAATCCAATTTGACCAATAGTAGAATTTTCCTTAAGGAAGGCCTCGTTTAACGCTAATGTTTGGAACATATAAAAAATTGAAATGGACATGACAAGACCAACAAGTAAGACGATATAATCTTTCAGCTTACTTTTTAGCCCTGACATGGAAAGTTTAAATAACATGCTCTAGAACCTCCTTTCTTACGCTTTTTGTGTGCCTAAGTCCGCAAGCACATCTAAAATTTCTTTATAAAACTCTTCACGTGTACCGCCGCGGTGAATTTCTTTATATAGCTCACCATCTTGAATGAATAAAATACGCTGACAGTAACTTGCACTGTATGGATCATGTGTAACCATCATAATAGATACGCCTTGATCTTTATTTAAGTTTGTCATCGCATCAAGTAAACTCGTTGCATTTTTAGAATCAAGCGCTCCTGTTGGCTCGTCTCCTAAAATAATTGCTGGTTCATGTACTAGAGCACGCGCTGCTGCTGAACGTTGTTTCTGTCCACCAGATACTTCAGATGGATACTTTTGAAGAATTTCTGTAATCCCTAACATATCCGCTACTTTTTCTACTTTCGGTCCAATATTACGTGACGCGACACCTTGAAGAGATAATGGAAGTGCGATGTTTTCATAAATAGATAAGTTCTCTAATAAGTTAAAGTCTTGGAAGATGAATCCTAATTTTTGTGAACGGAAATCAGAAAGCTCACCTTGCTTCATTTTCGTAATATCCGTACCCGCAATTTCAACAACGCCGCCCGTTGCTTTATCAAGCGTTGAAATTACATTTAATAATGTCGTTTTACCAGAACCAGATGGTCCCATAATCCCTACAAACTCACCCTCTTGAATTGAGAATGAAACACCTTTTAATGCATGTGATTGGTTCTCACCTTTTTTACCGTACACTTTTTGAACGTTTTTCACGTCTACAACTGGTTTCGTCATATATATCCTCCTACGCTTGTTTTTCCATTACCTATTTTGCGCTTTTTAGAGGCGAACTGCTATTTGTTAACATTACATTTACCTTACACTTTTGTAATATAAAAAAGATAAGTGTGTAAGGTTCGTTGATAAATGAAATTTTATTAGCGATTCGCGAAGGAATATCAACTTTCCGAAAAAGATGAAAATAAAAATGGGCTGTTCCACAAAAGGAATAGCCCATTTCTCTCTCTATTTCTTTAAAGGTGTTACCGTCCAATACGTAACAACTCGCCAAATCCATTCTAATGGACCCATTTTAAAGATTTTCATCCAAATTACGCTACATACAATTTGAATTGCATAAATTGCAATACACACATATAACGTCTCCATGTAAGTTAAGTTTTCTGCAAAGTTAAATACACTTCCTGCAATTAAAATCATTGCAGTTTGTCCAATATAATTCGTTAAAGCCATTCGGCCATAATATTTCAGTGGTGCTAACAATGTTTGAACTGGTTTTAATTGAAGTAATAAAATTAATGCTCCAACATAGAAAGCTGAGATAATTGGTCCAACTGTAACACCAATTTTTAAAAATTGGCTTGCAGCATCCATTGTTCCGTCTTCATTCATAAGTATCATATTTACAAATGGAGCAGCAGGCACTTGCCCGTATTGATACCATACAGCTACGACACTTAAAACAAACATAACACCTGTAAAAATAGCGACTTTCTTTATGTTTTTTGAAAGATTTTCAAATACACAATATTGCCCTGCAGCAAGCCCTAATAAAATTAAGCCAAGTGGCAATAGTTCTTTAACACCCATTATGCTAAAGGCAATTGTTAAAATAAGACCAATAACTAAGTTCACTTGTTTTTTCACTTTATAAAATGGTAAAACGATCAATCCGCAAATTGCATATAACGTTAGCGCTTCTCCAGGCTGAAACATGTAATGAATCAAACCGAAAATAAATAGTGCAACTACACGGCGTAGAAATAGAACATATCCATTTTTTCCTTTCGCAATTGCTCTTGTAATGAAGATATAGAATCCCACTCCAAATAAGAATGAGAAGATTGAGAAGAAACGACCTTCTACAAATAAGTATAGAAACCTTTGATAGCTAGCATCCACTGTATTAGGATCTGGAATTTTAATGTTAAGTAATGCGAGAATATTTACTAAAATAATCCCCAGTAGTGCAAAGCCACGAATGTAATCTAGCTCATCAATTCGTTTGTTTGTCATATTGTTCCCCATAAAGCAACTCCTTGTATAAAACTTAATCCTTCCTTACTCTACTGGAGAAAGCTGCTCGCAACTATCGACAAACCTTACATAAATCTTACATTATTGTCATATAGCAAAATAAAACCAGGTCATATTGCGACCTGGTCTACTCTGATTGTTTCGACTTTTGAGGTTGTCCTTTTTTACTATTACGCTGTTTTACTTGAACAATCGGATCAAGTTCATTCGAAAACTCAGCGTTATGTCCATTTTGTGTTTTTTGCTCTGGGTTATTTTGATCTGAACGTTTCGCCATTACATTCACTCCTTATTAGTGCGGTGTAATAATCATTTGATGTTGCAATTGGCGAATTGCCATACGTGCTCTATTTAATTGCTCACGTTGCTCATCATTCGCATGTTGTTGCATCGTTTGTAAATCGTTATATGCTTGTTCTAATTGCAACTGCGCATCCGAATACTCCATCGTATTATAATGCTCTTGTCTCATACCTTGGTCTAATTGTTCTTTCGCATATTCCACCGCTTGTTCCGCTTGTGTAATATACGATTCAAGTGATTGACGCTCTGCCATAATTGTCCCTCCTTGCTTCAATTCCCCTTTAGTGTGTCCCTTCCTTATGAACCTTATGAGTATGTTATAATGGATTTTGTGTTATTTTGACTCGGCTTAGGAGGGAAAGTAATGAAGGTTCAAAACCCTTTTCCATATACAAACGACAATAAACGTTATCATACATGGAATTATCATTTACGAAATGAATTTGGTGAAAAAATCTTTAAAGTTTCATTAGATGCTGGCTTCGATTGCCCGAACCGTGACGGTACAGTTGCTTATGGCGGTTGTACATTTTGCAGTGCTGCTGGATCTGGTGACTTCGCTGGCGATCGCCGCGATGATGTTATAACGCAATATCATGAAATGAAAGAAAAAATGCGCTCAAAGTGGAAAGACGGAAAATGTATCGCTTATTTCCAGGCGTACACAAATACACATGCACCACTTGAAGTGTTAAAAGAAAAATTCGAACCGCTTCTAGCAGAAAAAGACGTTGTCGGTCTTTCTATTGCGACTCGTCCAGATTGTTTACCGGACGATGTTGTTGAATATTTAGCGGACTTAAATAAACGCACTTACCTTTGGGTTGAACTCGGACTACAGACTGTTCATGAACGTACTGCAAATCTTATTAATCGCGCTCACGATTATCCGTCTTATGTGGAAGGTGTAAATAAATTACGTAAGCACGGCATTCGAGTTTGTTCTCATATTATTAACGGCCTTCCACTTGAAGATTACGACATGATGATGGAAACAGCTCGTGAAGTAGCGAAGCTTGACGTACAAGGAATTAAAATCCACTTACTTCACTTATTAAAAGGAACGCCAATGGTGAAGCAATATGAAAAAGGACAACTCGAGTTCCTTTCTCTTGAGGATTACGTAAGTCTCGTTGTTGACCAACTTGAAATTATTCCAGAAGACGTAATTGTGCACCGTATCACAGGTGACGGTCCACCTGATTTAATGATTGGCCCAATGTGGAGCTTAAATAAATGGGAAGTATTAAATTCCATCGATGCAGAATTTGTACGCCGCGGAAGCTGGCAAGGAAAATATGCAAATGAGGAGAAACAAAAATGAAATTAGAACGTGTATTACCGTTTGCTCGCACTCTCTTGCAAACAGCAGTAAAAGAAGGCGATTACGCTGTAGATGCAACACTCGGCAATGGGCATGACACTTGCTTCCTAGCTGAAATCGTTGGAGATAACGGAAAAGTATTTGGATTTGATATTCAAAAAGAGGCAATTGAAAGCTCAACAACTCGTCTAAAAGAAAAAGAACTTTTCGAACGTACTGTTTTAGTTCACGATAGTCACGATACACTTCTATCCGTATTACCAGAAGATGCAAAAGGAAAAGTAACAGGCGCAATTTTCAACTTAGGTTACCTTCCAGGCGGAGACAAGCATATCGTTACAAAACCGAACTCAACAATCTCAGCGATCGAACAATTATTAGAAGTAATGGCACCTGAAGGTATCATCGTCCTTGTTATTTACCACGGACACCCAGAAGGACAAGTAGAACGCGACGCTGTACTTACATTTGCCGAAGAACTAGACCAAAAACAAGCACACGTACTGCGATACGGCTTCATTAATCAACAAAATAACCCGCCATTTATTGTGGCGATTGAGAAGCGATAATATATCAACGATTTTTCAATTATATCTATCGTAACTCGGGATATATCAACGATTTTTTCGATATATCTATCATAACTTACAATATATCAACGATTTCTAGGATATATCGATTGTTCGACAAAACATAACAAAAAAAGACGTGCATTCACTGCACGTCTTTTTTTTATTTTCCTATATAATGGATATAAACATTCTTAAAGGAGACGAAACAATGATCGGAATACTAGCAGGAATGGGGCCAAAATCAACTGGTCCATTCGTCGATACAGTTGTAGCAAGGTGCCAAACAATATACGGAGCAAAACATGATATAGACTTTCCTCATATGATGATTTATTCGTGCCCAACACCGTTTTACATGGATCGCCCTATTGATCACGAAGCGATGAAAAAAGCGATTATTGAAGGGGCACAAAAACTTGAAAGTACTGGCGTAGACTTTATCGCTATGCCGTGCAATACAGCGCATCTTTATTTTGAAGAATTACAGCGATCTCTTTCTATTCCTATTTTGAATATAGTTGATGAGACGTTAAAAACAATTCCTGAAAATACAAAAAGAGTTGCTCTTCTCGCAACAGAAGCAACTGTTCAAGCTGGGATTTACCAAGATGGGATTGCAAAACGTAATATAGAGTATATTCATCATGAAAAATGGCAGGAAATGATTAATCAAATCATTACTTATATTAAATCTGGGGAGGTTGAAGAAGTTCGCGAATTATGGAATACGCTCGTTTTACAATTGAAAGATGAAGTTGATACCGCTATTATCGCATGTACCGATTTGAATGTAGTGGCTAGTGAGGATTTTGTTGATTCTGCTCAATGTCTTGCTGAGGCGGTTGTTGAAATGTATTTATCAAATAAGAAGAAACATTTATAAACATTGAACACCTTCCTTTTGAAATGTGTTTTATGTTTGTTGAAACCCCTAAAAACTTTTAACTTTCTTCACAATTCTTTCAAAGTAATCACACTTAATCTCGCTATATTAAATAAGTAGTTATTCATATAGGGAAGGTTAGGGGAACTGAAAGTATGAAACAAAATCGTTCGCTTCATTACATTTTTTGGCGTTGGCATTTTTATGCTGGGCTTTTTATTACGCCGCTTCTTATTACGTTGTCACTGAGCGGAATTGGGTATTTATTTCGGGAGGAAGTTGAAGATTTCATCTATAAAGATTTATATTTTGGGAAGAGTGCTCAAACAGAATCTATTTCGATGTCTGATTCTATTTCCTTAACAGAGAAAAAATATCCACATTATAGCGTGGCGAAAATTAGTGAGTTTAATGGGGATTATAATACGAGACTTACAATTGCAAATGAGTATACTGGGCAACAAAAATATGTGTATTTAGATAGTAATAATCAAATTGTTGGGGATCAAAACGCAAGTGAAACATTTGCCAATATCATGCGGGAATTACATAGTTCTCTTTTAGTTGGTGGCACTGTCGTCAACTATACTGTAGAACTTGCAGCATGCTGGACAATCTTTTTAATTGTAACCGGATTGTACATGAGTATACGCCAATTCAAAAACACACCATCATCCAATAAGCGAGAAAAAGCAAAAAGACGTCATTCTATTATCGGTATTATATTTACAATTCCTCTCTTTCTGCTAATCGCATCTGGATTGCCATGGTCAGGATTTATGGGGAACCAAATTTATAAAATTGCATCTTCTAATGAATCACTCGGATATCCAAAATTGTACATGGCACCGCCTGAATCAAAGGTAAAAGAATTGCCGTGGGCAACAAGAAAAGAAGCTCCTCCTGAATCGAATTCAAATGAACCGAAAGCAATTTCTGTCGATGAATTACAAAAAGGAATTGAAATAAAGAAGCCATATGTTATTTCACTACCAGCTGATCCGAAAGGTGTATTCACTGTTTCGAAATCGAGCGGTTCTGGTATTACAGGGATGCACGTTGCACCAAGTGAAGAGATAACAGCTTACTTTGATCAATATAGCGGGGAACTCATTTCAAAAACGGACTATCGTGATTATGGATTACTTGCACAATGGTTCACTTACGGTATTCCGCTTCATGAAGGACATTTATTCGGATGGCCAAATAAAATATTATGCTTACTAACGACATTATCTCTATTACTTCTTATTTATTACGGAGTAAAAATGTGGTTAGCAAGAAAGCCAAAAGGAAAATTAGCAGCACCTCCAAAGCAAAGAGATAAGAAAAGCGTACTCGTTTTCTTTATCATGATGATTATACTAGGCGCTGTCATGCCTTTATTCGGACTATCTGTTTTAGTTATTTTTGCGATTGAACTTCTCATATATGTATTTTCAAAAATACGATCATAATAAAAAGAAAACCACTCTACATGAGTGGTTTTCTTCATCACTGCGCCATTTTCTTTCGGTACATCTTCCCGTTCCAATAGAAGAATCGTGAAGTAAGCCCTCCGTATTTTACAATGCGCCGTGCCATTTTGTGCATATTCTTTTGTGCTGATACTTTTTGATCTGATAAATAAATACCAAGTAACCCTCGGCTTATAAGGCGATGAAACTTCGCATGAGGCAAATCACCAATGCTCTTCTCTGCTTCTTCTACAAAGTGTTTCATACGATCTAATATAGCTTGCTCGTTTTCATAATAACTACAGAAATTCAAATCTCCGCCTATGCGGTCTTCTTCTTGATCGATGAAATAATCAAGTAAGATATGAAGTCCTTGTACGTAAGGAAAGTATCCTTGTCTAATTTTCGCAATATCTTCATCATGTAATTCATCATGAAATGCATATGCTACAAGGCAGAAAATTCCAAGCGTAGAACCGGCACATGCTGAAAATTCAAACCAGCTCATCTCAGGTAAGTTTTCTTTATGTGCTTCAAACCATGTTTTCAGGCGCGGTTCTCTCTCTTCTAACTTCACGTGTTTATGAATTTGTAAATCACAATAATAACAAGCAAGTTCATGAAGAACAGGAGCGATTTTGTCATAGTGCTTCGTTTTCTTTAAAACATCTTGGCACGTTTCAACAAGTTCATCTAAATAACCACCATCATCTTGATCATCACGATAACGATAATAATTACCGCCACCTTCCACTTCAGGTGATAGTGCCATTAACATTGATTCATGTAGCGCGGCAAAATCATTCGGATCAAGTGATGTACTGCGATCACATAAATTATCTAAATAGTCACTGATTGTTTGATACGCTACGATAAAACGAATACATTCCTCTCGGTGTTCATTTGCTAGCAGCGATAAAATGCCACCACCCTCACAATGAAACGTTTTATGCTCAATACTTGCGATTGCCTGACTATGAAGCTCATCATTCGGAATATGGTAGGCACGCTCTTTCCACATCGCTAGCTCATGGTGTACAACCGGAAACACATCACGGTATACTTTCGCCATGAGCGTTATGGGATTACTCGGTACGTTCACTTCTTCCTTCATCTCCTCTATTAAATGTACAAATAATGATTTATTTGTTTGTTTTTACTATATTATTGACATGTATTTCAGTAAATGACTGAATATAATTCAAAATTTCATCACGCTCATACTCATTTAATAACTCGTGATAACAATTCGGCCATTCTTTATATGCCTTATCACCTATTTTAACATTATCAAACCACATGCGGACACGTGTTTTATCTACAAGTTTATCCTCACATGCTTGCATTAGCAAGAGCGGAACGTCTGGAAAATCGTCTATTTTTTTATGAGCAATTTCGATAGACTTAAACAATTCACTATACCAACGTACTGATACTTTGCGCAAGAACAATGAATCATTCTCCATTGCATCTCTCACTTCATGATTCCTTGTTGACATTTCCACCGTAAGATTCGTTGCAAATTGCAATTTTGGAGCCACAACATTTAATATTTTTGAAGCAAATTGAAGCGGAGCAGAGGGTCCAGTCACTACCCCTAAACAAGGCGAACTCAAAATAATACCCTCTACATCTTCTCTCTTCGTTTCTTGCATCATACGAATGACGATAAGACCACCCATACTATGACCGAATAGAAAAATAGGTAACCTATACTTTCTTGCTTCTTTCACCCATAATTTAACTTCCTCTATGTATTCATCAAATGAATCAATATGTCCTCTATTTCTTGAAGTTGTTCCATGTGATGGAAGATCCCCCATCACTACGTGGTAGCCGATATGATTCCACATTTCCGCAACGGCTTCGTAACGTCCGTGATATTCCATTGCGCCGTGCACGATAACAATGACAGCTTTTGCTTCCTCTGCTTCATAATTCCACATATGGACCTCCTCCATTTCACTCTTTCTCATAATTTGATACACTAAAACTAGTCTCTAGGAAAGGAAGACTTTACATGATATATCCTTACAAAGAAAAAAATCCGAAAATTGCGAGTAGTGCTTTTATCGCTGACTATGTTACGATTACAGGCGACGTTTCCGTTGGCGAGGAATCAAGTATTTGGTTTAATACAGTCATCCGTGGTGATGTGTCACCAACAATAATTGGAGACCGAGTAAATGTACAAGACCAATGTACACTCCACCAAAGCCCTCAATATCCTCTTATTTTAGAAGATGATGTTACAGTTGGGCATCAAGTTATTTTACATAGCTGTCATATTAAAAAAGATGCTTTAATTGGAATGGGATCCATTATATTAGATGGTGCTGAAATCGGCGAAGGAGCTTTTATCGGCGCTGGAAGCCTCGTTTCACAAGGAAAGAAAATTCCACCAAACACGTTAGCTTTCGGTCGCCCCGCGAAAGTCATTCGTGAATTAACAGAAGAAGACCGTAAAGATATGGAGCGTATTCGTACGCAGTATGTTGAAAAAGGTCAATATTATAAATCACTACAAAAATGATTTTACTGCTGCCATAATACTGGCAGCTTTTTTTATATAAAAACTAACTTTTTCTTTACAAAACATTATTACTCCCTCAACAAAATCTTATTAAAATAAAAGCTAATATCTCCATATATATGTAAACGAGGGAGGAGAATTTTCATGAAGGTCAGTGGATTATATAAAATAGAATGTTACATTTTTAAAGGAATTAATCGCTACTTTGATCAAAAAACGTTAAATATCTTTTTCAGCAATATTACCCATATCGGTGGTGCTACTTTCTCCATTGCACTTACACTTTTCTTTTTAATTTTTGCAAAAGGGACTTTACACCAAGCAGCAATCGCTACTGCTATTTCTTTAGCAATTAGCCATATTCCTGTACAAATATTAAAAAGGTGGTATCCACGAAAACGTCCTTATTTAACAATTCAGGATGCGAAATATCCAGTCCATCCATTAAAAGACCACTCTTTCCCGTCTGGTCATACAACAGCCGTTTTCTCTGTCTTCATTCCATTTATTTGCTATAATCCAAGCTTACTTGCTTTCCTATTACCGTTAGCATTATGCGTCGGTATTTCACGTATTTATTTAGGACTTCACTATCCGTCAGATGTATTCGTCGGCATGTGCCTTGGCACTTGCTCTGGCATCATCTCTTTTTATCAATTCATCCCACTTTTCACATAAAGGAGTGATATGATGAGAGTCGCCATTTTTACCGATACTTTTACGCCACAAGTTAACGGGGTTGCGAAAACGTTAGAACGATTAACAAGTTACTTTCAGAAAGAACAGATCGCCTATTCTGTTTTCGCTCCTCAGCATACAGCTGAAGATAATTTCGTAGCTAATGTGAACAAGATGAGAAGTATCCCGTTAACAATATTATATCCAGAATGTCGCTTTTCTTTTCCTACTCCGCGTATTAAACGGGAACTTCATTCCTTTAAACCTGACATTATTCACATTGCCACACCTTTCAACATGGGACTTTGTGGACTGTATTACGCCAAAAAGTTAAACATCCCAGTTGTCGGTTCTTATCATACTGATTTCGATGCGTATTTACGCTATTACAAAATTGAATTTCTCTCCAATATGCTTTGGAACTATTTAAAATGGTTTCATAGTCATATGCAAAAAAATTTTGTTCCCTCCCCTGAAACATTACATCAATTAAAAAATAAAGGCTTTCAGGCCCTCTCCATTTGGGGACGTGGTGTAGATTGCACACTCTTTCATCCAGCTTACAATACAGACCTATTCCGAAAAAAATATAATATTACAGCGAAGTACGTTCTTTCCTATGTAGGACGAATTGCTCCTGAAAAAGATATTGATACGTTGCAAAACCTTATCGTTAAAACATCGCATACTCGAAACGACATTCATTGGCTCATCGCAGGAGACGGACCTCTAGCAACAAATTTGCGTGAAGCTGTTCCGCAAACAAATGTCACTTTTACTGGCTATTTACAAAGTGCAGATTTAGCCGCTGCATATGCTTGTTCTAACATAATGGTATTTCCATCAGCTACTGAAACATTCGGAAATGTCGTACTTGAATCACTCGCATGCGGTACACCTGTTATTGGTGCAAATAGTGGCGGGGTTAAAAATATTATTACAGATGGAAAAACGGGAGTTCTTTGTCCGCCTAAAAATGAAGATGCATTTCTATCATCCATTTATTTTTTATTACAAAATGAAGAAAAACTTGAGCAGATGGGAATAGCAGCTTCATCTTTTGCGAAATCAAAGAACTGGGATGAGATTTTTCGTGGCTTGCTTAACCAATATGAAGAAGTCCTTCAGCATAACGCATCAGAGTTGCTTGCTTAAATAGAAAAACTCCCTTCAAAAAACGAAGGGAGTTTATTACACACTTGTAAATTTTAGTTGAATGAATGATACATAAGGTGAAATATCATTTATTTCCATATTTATTATAGCAAAAATAAACATAACTAAACAGACTTGTGATAAAAACCCATAAAAATTAATATATGGTTATACAGTGTTTTTGCTGTATAATGATTTTAAGAATTCCCCTTAAAATCAACTTACTCACATACCTTTATACAGCAATTGTTCCCCAATTCCGTATATCAAAAAACCTTTCATTCATTTGAAAGGTCTTTTTGAGCCTGCACATATTCTTCTTTCGTATTTACATTTATAAACCAATCAGCATTCGCTTGTACATCTTCTCCAGAAACATACTTCACATTACATTGTGATAAAAGCTGCCCCATACTTCTTTTTTCTTCCTGAAGTAAAGCATAAATCTTTTCTTTCACGCGGTTATGATACGCCGCAAGCAGCGGTTGTTTTCTTCCATTAATAATAGGTACAACCGCATCATATTCATTGCTCGTTTGCTCCAGTAAAATGGTAAACCATTCATGCGAAACATTTGGCGCATCGCAAGGCATAATAGCGTACCAATCTGCTTCTATGTATTCCATTCCTGATACAATGCCGGCAAGCGGCCCATTTCCTTTATAGTGCGGAATATCTTCTATAACAGGAACTTGTACGAATTGCTCTACTCGCTCTTTTATATCAGAATGACTAATGACTACAACTTCTTGGAGCGCACTTGTCATCTCTTTCAAAATATGCTCAATAAAAGTACTACCTTGCCAGCTCGCTAACGCTTTCGGCTCACCAAATCTACTCGACATACCGCCCGCTAATACAATTCCAGCCCACCTACTCATTGGCGATGTAGCTCAAATGTAATATGGCCTAATTCCGGTAAAATTAATTTATTCATCGCAAGGCGAACCGCCCCGCTCGATCCTGGCATCGAGAAAACTACTTTGCGCCCAATTGTACCCCCAATCGCTCTACTTAACATTGCACTGCTTCCGATATCTTCTAAATAACTAATCATGCGGAACAGCTCACCAAACCCGACAATCTCTTTATCTAATAGAGCTGACACTGCTTCAATTGTTACATCACGCTTCGTAATACCAGTACCGCCATTTGTTAATACAACATCTACATCTTCCTTATGATAACCAGCTAACACTGCTTGCTGAATACTTTCTTTATCATCTTTTACAATTTCATAAGAGGTTACTGTATGGCCCGCTTCTTTTAACAATTCATGTAATAGTTGTCCGCTCTTATCCGTTTCTTCCGTACGTGTATCGGAAATCGTAACAATCTTGCAACGCACTTCTTTTGGAGCTTGTTTTTTATGTTCAGTTACACTCATTTTTTATCTTTCCTTTCTTAAAGACTTTTCTTCATTTTATCATACATATCTTTACACAATTATGTATGAAGCCAATAATGCGCCATGATACAATATAAGTATACTAACCCACAAAAAGGAAATTGCACTTTCTTATACTCCTAGACTACACATCTTTAGTTACTCTTTATATTTTCTACATAATAGAATTCAATTTTAAAACTTGTACTAAAAAATAAATTGGAGGTCTACATAGTATGGAACTTTATAAAAAATTAACAACAACATTCATCCTCTTATTCATCGCTTCAATCACTGTCGGCTTTTCCTTAAAAGGTGCAATTCCATACGCTACATTAGTAAGCATTATATTCGCGACACTATTTTTACTAAGCAGTGCCTTTTGCGCAGGTAAAGCACGTCAAATGAAAGGTTGATTGCATATCTTCCAGAAGAAACCCACCCTTTGTAAATCATGTAAAAAGGAAATACAAACGTATGAAAAGGCATGACTAATACGAAAAAGTATATTGAGCTAGAAGGCGAAGTATATTGCAAATCATGCATTCAAATTGTAAGTAAAACGAAATAAAAAAAGCTTTGCGCTCACCGCGCAAAGCTTTTTTTCATATATTATAGACCAGCTTGCTCTTTTAAAGCTGCAGCTTTGTCTGTACGTTCCCATGAAAGATCTACATCAGTACGTCCGAAGTGGCCGTAAGCTGCTGTTTGTTTGTAAATTGGGCGACGTAAGTCTAGCATTTTAATAATACCAGCTGGGCGAAGATCGAAGTTGTTACGAACTAGTTCTACTAGTACGTCTTCAGATACTTTACCTGTGCCGAATGTATCAACTGAAATTGATACTGGTTGTGCTACACCGATTGCGTATGCAAGTTGTACTTCTGCTTTGTCAGCAAGACCAGCTGCTACGATGTTTTTCGCAACATAACGAGCTGCATATGCTGCAGAACGGTCAACTTTTGTTGCATCTTTACCAGAGAATGCACCGCCGCCATGGCGAGCGTATCCACCGTAAGTATCAACGATGATTTTACGTCCTGTTAAACCAGCATCACCTTGTGGTCCACCAATTACAAAGCGGCCAGTTGGATTAATGAAGAATTTTGTTTCTCCATCCATTAATTCTGCTGGTACTACAGCTTTAATTACGTGCTCTTTTAAGTCGCGATCGATTTCTTCCCATGTAACATCTGGGTGATGTTGTGTAGAAATTACGATAGTATCAACACGTACTGGTTTACCATTTTCATCATACTCAACTGTAACTTGCGTTTTTCCATCTGGACGTAAGTATGATAATGTATCATCTTTACGTACTTCAGTTAAACGGCGAGCTAATTTGTGAGCAAGCGAGATTGGAAGTGGCATTAACTCTTGTGTTTCATTACATGCGAAACCAAACATTAAACCTTGGTCTCCTGCACCAATTGCCTCAATCTCAGCGTCAGTCATTTGACCTTCGCGTGCTTCTAGCGCTTGGTCAACACCCATAGCGATGTCAGCAGACTGCTCATCGATAGATGTTAAAACAGCACAAGTTTCTGCATCGAATCCGTATTTTGCGCGTGTGTAACCAATGCCTTGAATTGTTTCACGAACGATTTTTGGAATATCTACGTAAGTAGAAGTCGTAATTTCCCCCGCTACCAATACTAAACCAGTTGTTACAGTTGTTTCACAAGCTACACGTGCATTTGCGTCTTTTGATAAGATCGCATCTAAAATTGAATCAGAAATTTGGTCACAAATTTTATCTGGATGTCCTTCAGTTACAGACTCAGATGTGAACAGATGACGTTTTTTTGTCATGTGGTAAACCTCCCTACAGTAATTGTATATATTGTACGGAACTCATCCTTAATTTGCCACAAACTGCGACATACATTTATTCTCCCACACAAGCATACAGAAAAACCTTTCCTACTTTACATAGAGGAAAGGTTTAATTTGCTACTTGCATACTGCTTTTTGCCCTTCGCTCTTATCGTTCGAGACCTGTAGCCTCGCACAGGTTTTAGCACCTATTCACCTGCATTTATCAATACAAGTGAGGTTGCTGGGCTTCATCGGGCCTGTCCCTCCGCCAGCTCGGGATAAGAGAGTATCCGTCCCAACCTATACTAAAGAAATGATATTCATTTGTCAATTAATATTCACATTTTCCTGAAAGTTTTTCTCAATACGCCTGAAATGAAATATTAATAGGGAAATAATGCATTCACACAAACAAAAAGAAATAAATAGTATACATTATTTATATAATTGTGTTATACTCTTGTTGGGGATTACGAGAAATATTTCATTAAATGAAAAGGATGGTATATAAATATGAGTACTGTGAATGTCCAAATTGGTTTACACGAATTATTGAACGGAAGCAATGCACAGATTCAACTAAGTGTTCCGCAATTAGTGGAAAAAGTATTAATGCGAAATGAAGGGAAATTAACTTCGACTGGTGCCGTTTCTGCTTCAACTGGAAAATATACAGGACGTTCTCCTAAAGATAAATTTATTGTGAAAGAAGCATCGGTTGCTGACAAAATTGCTTGGGGAGCTGTGAACCAACCGATTTCTGAAGAACATTTTAATAAATTATATACTAAAGTTTTAGAATACTTAAAAGAAAAAGAAGAGTTATTCGTCTTCAAAGGATTTGCAGGCGCTGACCGCAATTACCGCCTACCAATTCAAGTTATTAACGAATATGCATGGCACAATTTATTTGTACATCAATTATTCATTCGTCCAACTGAAGAAGAATTAACAACTCATGAATCAGAGTTCACAATTGTTTCTGCACCGAATTTCAAAGCTGATCCAGCTGTTGACGGTACAAACTCTGAAGCATTCATTATGGTTTCATTCGAAAAACGTATCGTACTAATTGGTGGTACAGAATACGCTGGAGAAATGAAAAAATCAATCTTCTCTATTATGAACTTCTTATTACCTGAACAAGATATCCTTTCTATGCATTGCTCTGCAAACGTAGGTGAAGAAGGCGACGTAGCACTATTCTTCGGTTTATCTGGAACAGGTAAAACAACATTATCTGCTGATCCAAACCGTAAATTAATCGGTGATGATGAGCACGGTTGGTCTGATAACGGTGTATTCAATATTGAAGGTGGTTGCTATGCAAAATGTGTAAATCTTTCTCACGAGAAAGAACCACAAATTTTCGATGCAATCAAATTTGGATCTGTTTTAGAAAACGTTATCATTAATGACCAAACGCGTATCGCAGACTACAACGATACTACTTTAACAGAAAATACTCGTGCTGCATACCCTATGCATGCGATCGACAATATCGTACTGCCAAGTGTTGCTGGACACCCAAATACAATTATTTTCTTAACTGCTGATGCATCTGGCGTATTGCCTCCAATCAGTAAGTTATCAAAAGAGCAAGCTATGTATCATTTCTTAAGTGGTTACACTAGTAAACTAGCAGGAACAGAGCGCGGCGTTACATCTCCGCAAGCTACATTCTCAACTTGCTTCGGTTCACCATTCTTACCACTTGATGCATCTCGCTACGCTGAAATGCTTGGTGAAAAAATCGAGAAACACGATGCGAAAGTATTCCTAGTAAACACTGGCTGGACTGGCGGCGAATACGGCGTTGGTAAACGTATGAACTTAGGTTATACTCGTGCAATGATTCAAGCAGCATTAAACGGCGAACTTGCAAAAACTGAAACAGCTAAACATGATATCTTCGGTCTTGAAGTTCCACTTCACGTACCAGGTGTACCTGACGAAGTGTTAATGCCTGAACAAACTTGGGCTGATAAAGCTGCTTACAAAGCAAAAGCAATCGAGCTTGCAAATGAATTCAAAGAGAACTTCAAAAAGTTCGAAAGCGTTTCTGAAGATATTATTAACTTAGGCGGTCCAATCGCTTAAATTAAAACTTTCTGTTGGAATAACCCTTTACTCATATGAATAAGTGTCTTGTAACCGTAAAGTTTCGCGTACTCACCGACAAAACCCAATGCGGCTTAACGGTTACACACACTTACATAAAAAAGAAGCTTACGTGAAAACGTAAGCTTCTTTCTATATCTTATATAAAGTGAAATGCTAATCTCTTCATCTGTGACCTAGATTATAAAATTACAGCTTCGAATATATACATTATATCCCTACTCGCTACATCTCTCGGGTTTCACATCATATGGGGTTAAAAAAGGCCCTGACCGCTTCTATTCGTGGCTGGATCATCTATTCCATCTAAAAAGAAGTCTTTTATCTTTTTATCTCTTTTAGCTCTTTGTTAGTTCTTTCTCATCTTTCATGCTATAGTATCCTAAATTCACAACGATTAAGAAATAACCACCCATAATCCCTACTGCAAATGCCCACATAACCATGTGGTGCTCAATTTCGTACATAATAATAGCACCCAAAATGGCAGCTGCAAAACGGTTAAACATACCGAGTGTCGGTGCTTTCGTCTTCTTTACAATACTATCTCCAAGCTTCTCAATTCTTCTCCCTAGAAGCCAAACGCAATACATACTTACAATAAGCCCAATTCCAGCGCCTAAAAAGTGTGCTGAAAACGGTGTTAACATCCAACCTAGTAACAAAATACCTAGTATATAATACGATTGGATTTTAAATGATCTTAGTGACATACTAATCATGCTGTACCTCTCTTCATTCGTTCTTATCTATCCAACAAAAAATTTCTTTCAAATCCATATTCCTTACATCCATTTCACTCAAATTAAAAACAACATAAACAGTATGTTTATGTTGTTTAAATGCTTTTAGAAAATAATATTATACAAGATTTCAAACATCATATTCTCATATTTTGTGACGGTTTTTCAAACTTTTTTCGTCCATTTATGAAAAAAATGATATCAATCTATGAACATACGGATATGATGTAATAAGCACACAAATAAAGGGGGCGTCTAATGATTTATTTTTTAATGGCTCTCATTCACCTCATTATCCCTGCACTTATCGGACTTTCATTGTATTGGTACACGAAAAACCATAGCATTTTTTACGCTGTCCTCGGTGTTCTTCTTCCAGGTATTATTCTTATTACACTCTTCCGTATTCCATTTTTAAACTTAATTCCACTTATTACTGCTATCTTATTTCTCATCTTCTTACCAAAAATAAAAAAATAGGAAAGCAGATCATAGGTGATCTGTTTTCCTATTTTGATATAGGTTCCCCTGCAATAGAATGAACTTTTACTTTCTCCGATTTCACAAACCATAGACCGACAAAAATGATAATTCCACCGATGATTTGTTGAAACGATACATATTCATTTGCCCAGACAGCTGCAAATAAAACAGCTACAAGCGGCGTTATATACATATATACCATCGTATGTGACGCCCCAATTTTTTGAACACCAACATACCACATTACTAGACCAAATACTGTGACAAAGAAAATAGAATATAGTAAAGCAAATAGTGTCATTCCGTGAGTAATGTGAAATGGCATGACAAACACATGCGGACCACTTAACAATAATAGCGGAATCGCACCCACTAATGCAGACCATGCTGTAACACGTAATGCTGAATATTTTTTAATTAATGGTCCTGCTAAAACAGGATAAAGCCCCCAGCATATTGATGTAATAAGTCCAATTCCATTGCCATAAAAAGAACTAGTAAGTGAATGTCCTGCTACTAAAACTAATGCTGCACCAACAAAAGCAATCATAGAACCGATTAACTTTCGAGAAGAAAAATTTTCTTGTTTCAGAAAAATCGCAAATACAGTTGTAAAAATAGGTGAAATAGAAATGAGTAAAGAGGCATTTGTAGCGGATGTATATTTGACAGTTTCCATAAATAACGTTTGATACAGTACAATACCTACAACGCTAACGATGATTAATCTAGGTATATCCTTTCGCTCCATATAAACCGATTTTTCAATAAAAAAGGTAAGAAGTAACAGGAGCGGTGCCGCCGCCATCATACGAAGTGCAGTAAATTCAATTGCTGTAAATTCTAAAAATCCATACTTTGCAATCGTATAGTTAATCCCCCAAATAATAACAACACTTAAAATTAATAACTCAATTCCCCATCTTCTCATGCGTATCCCCTCCGCAAATAAGATTATACAGAAAATTCAATCATATGTACATTTCATTATGTGAAAAAACCTTTTTACTATTGGGACGTTTTGGTAAATGAAATTATATCGGCGATTTTTTCAATATATCGACTTATCAACAAAAATCGACAATAATAGCGCCTTATAAAATAAAAAAATGTGAATCCAAAATACATTTTGGACTCACATTTCCTTTACTATACTCGAACGTGTAATTTCATATTTGGATTATAAAACTGGCTTGGGCTCTTCAACTGAAAAGTTCCTCCACCTTCATGCCAATCAACCGTTAACTTATCGTCCATAAATACAAGCTTTGTACGATCAGCGATAAAATTCATTGTGCTTGATTCAATATCCACATCGCGCTCATCTTTTTCTGCTACAGCTACTAAATCGATGATTCCACTCATGACACAACCGCAACCCTCATTATCGTAAAATAACTTTATATATTTCGCTTCACTTGGAATCGTATCCATAATCTTTTTATATGCTGCTTCTGTTACAGTAACGTACATATGTTAATCTTCATCCTCTCTTCTCTTATCATTCATATATTGTATCACCATTTTTCTTAAAAGTTATATACAGAAAATTAAGACTAATATACAATGTATGTGATAAAGTTTCAGCAATCGAGCTTTTATGAGTAGTTCATGCAGGAGAAAGGATGTTTACTATCTGTGTTCAAACTACAACGATATCCTATGTTATTAGGTCTATTTAGTAGTTTCTTCATTTCTAGCGGAATGCTATTACAGCATGTACTTCCTATTCTCCTTCTATTGGCTGGATTCTAGGTTTTATTTGTTTCCTATCCGCTTCTTATTTTGCTACGAAGAATACAAACAACTCATAAAGCAAGAATCATCTTAAGGAGGATTATTAAACATGCCAGCCTTAAAAAAAATAGAGCAATCACTCGATCACTTATTCCAAATTGAAAAATACGGAAAAGATAGTGCCTTTAGTCGATTTATCCCAGCCGTATATGATCCTATCAAATTTCCTTGGCAACAATTTTTCGAAGCAAATTTTGTAGATTTATTTAATGGTCTTATGATGCACGGATCTGAAAATGTAAACAAAGTATTTTTAGCTGTATTCCCTACAAATGACATTCTTGAAACATTCATTTCACAATCCACACCTGGTGATTTACTCTTTATGCACCATCCCCTTGTAATGGAGTGTGGTGATCCAATTGGAAGATCAGGCCGCGGTTTCATACCAATCCCTGAAAAATATTTGCAAGAAATAAAAGAAAAACAACTTTCTATATATACATGTCACGTACCAATGGATTTTCATCAAACACATGGAACGAGTATTTCAATTGCAAAAGCATTAAACGCTACTGTAGTGGACCACTTTGCATATGGAGGTCCAGAACAAGAACCAGTTGGCCTTATTTGTGAAATAGATGAAACATCAACAGAAGCACTCCAAAAACATCTAAAACAACTCTTCCAGATTCCTTACACAGACTTCGAAGGGAAACGACATGATTCCATCAAAAAAATCGCAATTATCGCTGGATGTGGCGATGTTGTATCTTTAATGAAGGAAGCAGAAGAAAAAGGTGCTGAAGCATATATTACAGGAGAAATCCATTGCCATATCGACAATGATTACGGCCGACATAAATACTCTCTCATTATGGATTATGTAAAAGAAACGAATATGTCTCTAATTGGGGTGTCACACTCTGCCTCTGAATATTTAGTGAAAGAGACATTGATGTATGATTGGTTTAAAGAGAATTTTGATGTGGATGTTATTTTGCTTCCGCAGGAGAAATGGTGGCTCTAACACTATCATTTTTTTAATTTATATACACAATACAACCGACCACAGAAAAATAGATAAATGAGAAAGCACATGTACCTACGTAAATGCTTTCGTTGTGCCGAAAAATGAACCTACTGGTAGCACCGACTTTACTGGTGCTACCAGTATTACAGCTGGAAACCTATTTTTGTGAGAGGATACAACCGCTCTTTATATTCATACTGCAAGTGCTGTATATTCTGTTTTTCTAATTACTAACATATAGCAATTCATTTCATAAAAAAAGACCCGAGATTCGGGTCAACAAATAGAAATATAAATGAACTACAACAAATAACAGACAAAGCCATTATATATTTTTCGTAGTAAAACATCCATTAATTTCTTTTTACACTATCAATATATTATTTTTCGTTATCGTCCTCTTTTTTAGAACGTCTACCTAAGAAGAATACAAGAACTAATAATATAATTAACAGTAGTACTCCGCCGATAATGTAATATAGTGTGTAGTCTTTTTTCGCTTCTACCGCTGTATCATTTAATTTATCAGCTGTCTTTCCTTCAATTGTAAATTTCTTCGTCCATTCCCATTTTTGATTGCCATCAGTGGCTTTCACTTCTACTCGGTACGTTCCTGGATCAAATGCTTTGTTTTCCCAGCTAATAGCGTAATCAAAGTTTGAGTTTGGCGCCATTCTTAAATTTTCTTTTTTCGCTTCAAATAAAATGTCTGTACCTTTTTCTTTATATACCTTTGCATCAACACTTAAATTTTTTAACATTGCTGGCTTTACGTTTTGTAAATTTGTAGTAACAACGTTACGCCCGTTAATTTGTGTTGGCTTTACTTCGTTTAATTTCATGTCTGGTTTTACTTCAGCATCTGTTTCTTTTAAAACAACACCAATTGCGTATGCATATTTATTTTCAATCTGCACACCTTCATCTTTTTTCTTTGCATTCTCATCTTCTTTTTCTTTAAAGTATAAACCACCTAAAATAACACCATCAAACGACTCATTTGGCATTTCTAGGTTTATATCAACTGTCACTATGCTGTTAGCTGGGACTTTCGTTTCTTTTGGCATTTTAGCAATTTTAGAAAACGGATATTTCAAAGTAGAATCCGTTTTTGGTTCTACTGTACTATAATCTGTAATACCATTGCTATTCGTAATTGCTGTATTAGCAAACGATTCTACCACAACTTCTTTATTCGTATCATTTTTCATTTGGACTTGAATTGTTTGCTTTTGTCCAGGTTGCATTTTCAAATCAAAATACGTTTGATTTTTATCAATTTGATTTTCTGGTATAACTGCTGTCACAGCGAATTTCATTTCAGCTGCATATACTGAAAAAGCGTTTACCATGAAGAATGTAATTAATAGTAAGCTAGTAAATAGTTTTTTTACCATCTCTTATGTAATCCCCTTCATATCCATTTTATAGACAAGAAAGAGACAAGGTTAAAGCCATTCCCTTATCTCTTCTCATTTTCCTCTTTTATCTTAAAATTCCTCTTACTTACATAGGAGCGTCTGTTAGTTCCCAAGTTAGTGAAGTTGTGTATTGTGTTTGTTCTTTTTTCGTTTTACCTGGTACAGATAACTCTACGCTTTGTTTCGCTTCTGTTGCATCTTTACCAAACGTATTTACCCATGTACCCATACCTTGGTTTTCTTTTGCATCGATTAAATCAGATGCTGCACCACTTGGATTTAATGTGATAGATTGTTCTGCTGTTGGTGCGTCGCTACCTGCATTTGATTTCAAAGCTGAATTTTTTAATGTTAATGCCGCGCCATCCAACGCTTTATCATCTGCAGTTTTGAATTGACCATTTTGTTTTACTGTTAAATGCCATCCAGCATTTGTACCACGATTATCTGTTACTTGAACGTAGTTCGGCACGTCAATTACAGAACCGTCTACTTTTTTCTTTACTTTATCTAATTCTGCAAAGTAGATTTCGTTATTCCCTGATGCTTTTTGTGTTTTAAAGTTGAAGTTAGATACATAATCAATACTTAGTGGACCATCTGTACCTTTTTTATCTGGATCAACTGGATCTACAGTTTCATCTGGATTCTCTGGATTAACAACATCAATTTTATCTGTATTTTTCTCGAATTTAATGAATGCTTTTGAGTCTAATTTCCCGCCATCTTTCTCAGCTGCAAATGCAGACGTTCCTACTGATACTGATGATAATGTTACCGCTCCAATTAATGCTATTTTTGCTAGTTTCATAGTTTTATACCCCTTTATGATCATTTTTAAAATTCAGTCATTCTTAATTTTCAATCTTGTATAAGCTTAGTTTGGTGTATCTTCTAAAGTCCAAGTTAACTCAGCTGAATATTTCGCACCTTTTTCTTTCGCTGTCGTACCTGGTACGAATAAGCTCACACTCTTTTTACCTTGTTCTGTTCCTTTACCGAATGCAGTCGTCCAATCACCCATACCTTTATTCTTTGCGGCAGTAGTAATTTCCACCGCATCTCCACCTGGAGCTAGCGTTACTTTATTTTTAAATGTTGTAGGTGCATATTGTGCATCAGTTACAGAATTTACAGCTGGGTTACTTAAGCTTAAAGCTGCATTTGTTAACTCACTATTACCACTTTTAAATTGTGCATTTTGCTTTACTTTCAATTTCCATCCTGCATTTGTACCACGGTTATCTGTTACAGATACGAAGTTAGGTACTTCAACTGTTTTGCTCCCTTGTTTCACTTTATCCAATTTTGCAAAGTACGTTTGATCATTACCAGAGATAACTTGCTCGCCGAAGTGTAAGTTAGAAACGTAGTTAATACTTAATGGACCTTTTGTTCCTATTTCATGGTCACCAGGGTTCTCTGGTGTAATTTTTTCATTTGGATTTTCTGGATTGTTTGGATCTGTTGTGCTTGTATCTTCAATAAACGTTACATCTGTTTTTGATTTCATATTTGCTTTCTCTTCCGCAAATGCTGAAGTTCCTACTGCTGCAACTGATGTTAATGATACTGCACCGATTAATGCTAATTTTGCTAGTTTCATATGTACCTTCCCCTTTTCTCTGTTTTCATCTATTTTTTATTTTGAATACACTTGCTTTCCCCTAATTCTTTTGAATACATATAGAGATAAAACAATCGAAAACAATCCTATATATTGTTTGAAGTCCCGTGTCTGGCCTCCTGTTTTCGGTAAATATTTATCTCCATTTTTATTTTTATCAACTGTCTCTTTTTTTGTATTTATCTTTGTCGGATCAGTTGATGTATTTGGTGTATAGCTATTCGAAAATGTAATACCCGCTTTTGAATTCGTACTTGTAGCCGTTACTACATTTGCCATAAGAAACGGCACACATATAACTGTGGAAACGATAATACCAACTATTTTTTTCATTACTCTCTCCTTTCTAAAATTTATATATTTCATATATTTTTAGAGAGGAGCATCGGTTAATGTCCATTCTAGCTGTCCAGCATATTTAGTATTTGCTTTGACATTCGGCCCTGGTTTTACTTGTAAATGAATTCCTTCGTTTTCCTTCCAATTTAGTGAAACCTCCTCGTCGTTTTTAGAAATATACGAGAATACTTCTATACTAGAGGTACTTAAAGGTGTATCCTTTCCATTTCGTTTGTAAATCAATGCTCCTGTCAATGTGTCATTTTGCGCTGAAGTTAATGGTGTGATTTCCTTTACATATACACTCCATTTTTGCTTTTTAACACGATCATCGGTTACCTTTAAAGGATTTGAAATCGTCTTCGGTGCGTATGTCGTTGTTTTCGATGGAATTGTTAAATCTCCAAATGTAATTTCTTTTGGTACGTCTACTAACTTTAAAGTCCCATCAACGACAGTAACCGGCACTTGAATCTCCGCTTGTACACCTTGCTTCGTTTCAATTACAACCGTTACAGTATGATTCCCTATTGTTTTGGTATCTGGAATATTGATTAACTTCACTACTGATATTGGTTTATCTACATCCAAATTCGTATCTACAGATAAATCTGTCACAAATTTAGAAATATCCATTTTTGTTAAATCTGTTCCTTGCACTACTTTTTGTGGGACTGGTTTCCCAGTTGGAATACCTTTATACCTTATTTTTGCGATTCCATCTCGATTACTATCTTGTCCATTCTTATCGCCATCTAAATAATTTTTAGCTGACACCGGTATTTCAAGATAACCATCTTTGTAATATTTCATTACATTAGCACCTTTTACAGGAGAACCTGTAATTGTCATTTCATAAATTTTCCCGTTGAATTCTTCTGTTTTTAGCGCATTTACTTTCGCAACCGCAGTGACTTTATTGTTTTTCCTGCTAATATCAAAGAAGCTACTTACATCATCTCCACTCTCCACATCTTGAATGGAAACATCATTCACAGTAAAATCCTTATTCACTTCACTTTCTAATACAAAAGATTTCGCATAGTGAATCTCTTTCGATTGAGCAGGCATATTTTGATATACCTTATAAGAAAGTTGACGGGAATTATCTTCCACAATATCTCCTATTACACTTGGAGCTGGAATTTCAATTTGTGCAATCGCTAATTGGTCGTATGATACATTAACACCTGAAGCATTTAATCTAACTTCTAGCGGTAATTCTGTTAAATTATCAAATGTAATTGTCATATCTGCTTCTGGAGTAGCTACTGGACCTGCTGTTCCAGAAAACTCGATTTTATTATTCCCTTTGTCTTGATACCTAATTGAACTCGTATCATACACGTATAAATTCGTTAAATGACTACCATCATTACGTAACGTTACATTTTTATAACTATTTATCCTTTTGAAATTCCACATTGCCGTTAATGGTACTTTTTTACTTGTTCCGTGTTCATAAAATTCAAAGGAAGCATTATAAGTTTGTCCTGACCTTCCGTTCCCATATAATTGTAAAAAGTTTTTTGCATCACCTTTAGTTATTGGTGTTTTAACATCTACAGATGAAGCTGTCATAGAGTGAATATTAATACGGACATCAATCCATTTCCCTTGATATTCACCAGCTTTTTTTACTAATACGTACTGTTCTCTATTTGAATTTCTAAATGTATATTGACTTTGACCAGTTCTGTCATTGCTACTACCCTTTACCTCATATGTTACTTGTGGGCTCCAAACAAATCTAAAAGCATATTTACCCGAGATAGAAGGCCCTTCACCTGTTCTATTATTTATTACCTTTACATTTGGATATTTAAGAATACTTGTAACAGGACTAGCAGCTAGTAGAGATTGGCTCTTTAATACCTTCTCAGCTTGAATAGCAGGTAATTCCTGATTATTTTCGTTTACCTTATTGCTCTCTTTTAATTCATTTTCCTTTGATACGAGTTCTTCATTAACCTTTTCTTTCGCTAAAGTCTTCGTTTCTTTTGGAACTTCAGCATTAGTAGAATTTATTTCTTGTTTTTTATTTTCTTCCGATACTTTCACTTTTTCACTTATTTCTTTTTTCATAACTTCCTCTGAAGCCTTTGGATTTTCATCAGAAATAGCTACATTTAAAGCCTCTTTTTTCTCTACAACATGTAGAGAAGGAGATTCAATTTTCTTTTCATTCCCTTCAAACTTCACTATCGGTTCAAATTTGTACTCTCCAGCTTTTTTCATTTGAATGACTACATATACGTCACCGATAAAATTACTTTGTTCATTCTTTTCAATTTTTACAATGTGATCTTCTGTTACTGAAATGTTTTGAATCGCTTTATTGTTTTCGTTCATTTTTTTTGTTTCTGCTTCATTGAACAGCTGTTCATTAGATAATTTCAGCTCGATATTAGCATCTTGTTTATTTGTATTTGTAATCTTTAATACTACATTTTCATCAACTTTTATTTCTTGTTTATCCATATGAACGATAAAACGTCCTTGCTCGTCGTTTGTAACCGCATAAACTTTCGTTGCAGAGTAATCTAGCACACCAACTTGCGTAAATAATATTCCTCCAGCGAGAAGTATACGCCCAAATTTACCTATTTGATTTTGCAATGTACTTCCCTCCCTCACTTCTTATGAACCGAATATTTCGAACATTAAATTTATTATTCAGCTAAATTTACAATCATAATGTGTATTCCTAGAAAATAAAAAGCCTAGTTGCCTTTTCGATTTTCATACATCACAACATGTGTGAAAATCCAAACTGCAACCAGACTATCATAGTAATTTTCATTACCTTAGACTCTTAGCTTTGCGACCTATCCTTTCGAACAGTGTGCCCATTTATTTTTTCTTTTTGAGACAATAAAAAATCTGGTTGCCTTTTCGATTTTCATACATCACAACATGTGTGAAAATCCAAACTGCAACCAGACTATCATAGTAATTTTCATTACCTTAGACTCTTAGCTTTGCGACCTATCCTTTCGAATAGTGTGCCCATTTATTTTTTCTTTTTGAGACAATAAAAAATCCGGTTGCCTCTTCGATTTTCATACATACAACTATGTGTGAAAATCCAAACTGCAACCAGACTATCATAGTAATTTTCATTACTTTAGACTCTTAGCTTTGCGACCTATCCTTTCGAATAGTGTGCCAAAAATAGGTATTTATTTATCGTGTTTTGAATATACCATTAAAACCCAAAAAAGAAAATAGTTTTTTTAGAAAAAAACAATTTTCTTTTTATAGTCTAAATTTTTTACTTGAAAATCCATAATAAAAACTAAAAAAAAACATTTTGATCTTAGAATACATCATACATTCTTTATCGATAAAATGAGATTTTTACTATCCACAAATAGCAAGATAAAATAGAAAAACATCACTTATTTGGAAGTGATGTTTTTTCTATTTAATGCAGTGGTAACATAACCTCAACCGTCGTTCCAACCCCAACTTCACTTTCAAAACTCATTTTACCGTTGTGGTCTTTAATAATTTTTTCTGTAACTACTAAACCTAGACCAGTTCCTGTTTCTTTCGTTGTATAAAAGGCTTCATTTAACTTTGGAATTTTATCTTTCGGAATGCCGCATCCCTCATCTTTCACTTGAATGATGATTCCATCTTTTACAGTAACTTTAATCGTAATTGTTCCGCCAACTGACATTGCTTCAATTGCATTTTTAATTAAATTAAAAAAGACCTGTTTTAATCGTTTTTCATCACATGTAATTGATGGTAAGTCTTTACTGTAAATACCTTGTATGTAGACTCCTTGTTTTAAAGCAGGCTTTTCCATAACTCGAATAACATAAGAGATAATTTCTTGTATGTTATGAGTTTCTGATTCTAGTGATTTAGATTTCTCAAATCCACTAAGTTCTGTAGCAATTATATGAATCCGATCTACTTCTTGTTTCATAATATCACTATAAATTTTATCCTCTGGATGCTTGTCTGCTTGTTTATTCACAAGTTTTTTTAAGTTTGCTAAAGGTCTTCTAATCTTATAACCAATAACCGTTGCCATCTTTCCAACAGCTGCTAGTTTTTCTGTCTGTTTTATTTCTTTGTCCATCATCTCAAGCGTACGAACATAAGACTGAACCCTCAAAAATATAATCCAACATATGATAGTAAATACGCTATATAATGCCATTGGGATTAAAACGAGAGAAGATTGAATAATGATTCCTGTAAGAGCATACTTTCCGACAAGTATCGCTGGAACTAACCAGAAATATCTTTTATTCACAAAGATTGGTGCAAACAAAATAAAAAATCCTTCTACTATATTTCCACCGTCAAATTCTGCATCGCTACCATAATAAATCATAATGTTATGGATAAAATCTAATACATTATAGCCAATTAGAATAATATACTTTACCGCAAAAGCATTCTTCCATTTCATAAAGTATATCCCAACGCAAAACAATACCACCATCAAAAAGTAAAGCCATAAACCTAAACCATCTTCAAACTCTCCTACACCTTCTTGCTCTCCACCGATTAACGGTACGATAAATTCATAGGCAAGATCATATACAAAAAATATAATGAAAAATAAACTTAAAAATGCTTTCAGCGCCTTTATTTCTTCGTTTTTAAATATATAGCCTTTATTCATATGGTAACTCCTAGCTTTTCTTCCACTTGGATTTCAGTATTTCCACACTTCTTTGGGAGAATGATGTCTATTCTCGTTCCAGTATCTCTTTCACTTGAAATATGCAGCTCACCAAGGTGCTCGGCGACAATTCGATTCGCTACCGTAAGTCCCAGACCAATTTTATCTTGTTTCGTTGTATAAAAGGCCTCTGTAACACGAATTAAGTTTTCTTTCTTAATACCATGACCATTATCAATCACGCTGATCATTACATACTCTTTCCCTTTATTTTCTAATCTTACATGTAATATGCCATCTTGTTCCATTGCCTCTAAAGCATTTTTTATCGTATATAAAAAGACTCCTCTTATTCTTCGTTCATCACATTCAATTTCTATTGTTTTTTCTTCCACATTAGAAATAAACTGTACGTTTAATTCATTCATTTTTTCGCGAAGACTTGTTATTACTTGTAATACAATTTTCCCCACATCATGTTTCTTATAAATAGAAGGTTTGCATGTAGCAACTTCCATCAACTCACTTATCATATTATTCATATTTTCTATTTCAAAAATCATACGTTTATAAATAGGTTCCTCTTCATGCTTCTCTCGTTGTAATTGTGTAAATCCTTTTAATGAAGCGAGTGGATTTTTAATTTCATGTCCAACCGTCGCTGCCATTTTTCCGATTACTGCTAATTTTTGCGATTCACTAGCAATCGCAATACTTTCCTTTACAGCTGAAAGATATTGTAAAAATCGGTTTAAAATGATATACGCCGCAATTAGCATAAGTGTATACATAATAAGATACATAAATGCTTTTACTTCCTCTAATACAAATAAATAAATCAAATATTTTCCTACAATAGAAGAAAGTAAAATCACATAAAATTTTTTATTTAAAAATATGGGTACAAAGAAAATGAGAATAATTTCTATTATATTTGTCGCATCAAACGCCGCCTTATTATAAAAAATATATGAAAATATATTAGCGATTTCTATCCCTATGTATGCAAATATCCATGCATATTTAACAAGGTTTGCCTTCTCTTTTTTCATTAAATATATATTCACGCACAGTATTGCTACTCCGCAAATAACTTGCCATACTATGTTGTATCCCTTATCCATTATTGATTTATCGTCTAATACGATTGCATAGAAAATTTGATATACAATAACAATGACATATAACACCCATAAAAGGATTTTTGCATTCTTTTCTTCTTCTTTATATGATAGAAAACTTTCTTTCACTTCAACACCCCTTCAAAATAATATCTCGAAGAATACCATTTATTATAATAAATGATTTTCATAGACAAACAAAGATAAATCGAACATTTGAGGAAAATCGTACCAAAAACGCAATATATTTAGACTATATACAGAGCATAAAATCTATGATCATTAATACGTATATTATGGAGGATGTTTTATATAGACGGCCTAAAAAGTAAAACAAAGCTTTTAGAATGGAGCCTATTGATAGAACAGGGGGAGTTTTATGTTTGTTACTGTCGAGAAAGATGTGCATATTTTTGTGCAAGACGTTAATCCTGGTCCAGGTAGTAAGACTGTTTTCTTCGTTCACGGATGGCCTTTAAATCATCAAATGTACCAATATCAACTCAATGTTTTACCAGAGCATGGCTTTCGCTGTATCGCCATGGATATACGAGGGAATGGGCAATCTGATAAGCCATGGACTGGTTACACGTATGATCGATTAGCCGATGATATCGCAATTGTTCTGGAAGCACTTCAAGTAGAGAACGCTACGTTAGTCGGTTTCTCAGTTGGTGGTGCTCTTTCTATTCGCTATATGTCTCGCTATAATGGGCGCCGCATTTCTAAGCTCGCATTAATTGACGCTGTCTCCCCCTCTTTCGTTAAAAATCAAGAGTCCCCTTACGGTGTACCGAAAGAACAAGCAGATGCTCTCATTAATCAAATGTATGCTAATTTACCAAAATTTTTAAATGATGTATCTTTATCCTTTTTTAATAGAAACTTAGGGGCTGCAACCCTTGAATGGTTTTCTTATCTCGGCATGCAGTCCGCTTCTTATGCCCTTATCAAAATTTTACAAGCAGCTGCAAATGAAGATGTAACGAAAGATTTAAATAAAATTAACGTCCCAACAAAAATCTTTCACGGCGTTCACGACCAACTAATTCCTTACAAAAGTGCTGAGCTTACGCAACAACGAATTAAAAATTCTCAGTTACATGCTCTTACAAATAGTGGTCATGGTTCACCAATCGATCAAGCGGATGAATTAAATAAAGAACTGATAAAATTTTTACAAACATAACAACTGCAATATAAGAATGAACGTTAACATAATCGTTTTTTAGAAAACATAAAATTCACACATTTCTCACAAATACACGAATAAAACGATTATATTTTCATATATACTAAATGTACAAGTAATACTCCCTAAACCCAGCTTGTCTGTTTACCCCGTTAAATACTATGAAAAAAGAACTTGTATCGTTATACAAGTTCTTTTTGTTTCTTTTATTTAAAGAGGATATCTTTACTATATTGATTTCCGACGAGTAAATCATATTGAAGCATTTTATATTGCTCTAACATTTCTTTTTGTTTCTTTGTTAAATCATTAATTACTTCTCCATTTTTATCAACTTTTAATTCATCCCTAAGCACTGGTATTTCCTTGTAAAGTTCCGATAAAAATTGATAAAATAAGGATTTATTTAATCCTGCATAATCAAAAATAAGATTAGAAAAATGAATTGGGCTTACTAAACCTAAATTATCATTTGGCATATCAAAGTTTGCATACATTAATAACGGTGTTTGCGCCATCGCTAAACGTTCGCTCGGTGTTTTTTCATTCGTTATATACCCATTTTCTTTATAAAAAGATTTATTTGTTCCTAATGATGGAAGATGATCTCCAAAGAATACTAATAATGTAGGTCTATCTAAATTATCTAGTTGCTCTATTAAATATTGAAGAGCTTCATCTGAACGTCTTAATCCTTCTGTATACGTCTCTAATTCTCCATTTGATTCTTCATTTTCTAGACCGCTAATTTCTATTAGGTTTTCACCAAATCGGCCTTCTGTAAATGGAAAATGATTTTGCATCGTAACTGCATGAATAAATGTTGGCTGTTTTTGTTCCTCTAACTCAGCAATTATCTCTTTACTCATCGCTAAATCACTAATATAATCTCCATCAATATCCACATTTTCCATCGTGTCCTCTGCATTAAACTTATCAAATCCTAACACCTTATATACATCATCACGTTTAAAGAATGTGCGACCAAATGAATGAATTGCACTTGTATAATAACCTTCTTTTTTCAACACCGTAGGGATTGATGGAATTTCTTTCTTATTTGTAATAACCTGCTGATATGGTATAGAACCTGGCTTTAACAAACTCATTGAATAACTTGTTAATGCCTCAAATTCAACGTTCGCCGTATTTCCCCCAAATGTAGGAGAAATAGTTTGTCCACCAGGAAAGTTTTCTATATAATGATGTAAATTTGGTACAGGATCTTCACTAAAAGAAAGGTTGGTTACTTTCGTCGGATCCCAAAACGATTCACTCATTACAAAAATAATATTCGGTTTCTCTTTTTTCTTTTGACTCCCTATATTTCCACTATATTGTTTTTTTATATCGTTTGCTATTTGAAGCATATTTTCTTTAGAATAATTTTTTGGTTTTTCCATAACTGTTGTATCTAAATTACTAATAAACCCAAGTACAAAACCATTTGAAGCGTAGTTCTCATTTTGATTCCACAAAACAAAATCTACACCTGATTTTTGAAATACTTTATTCATAAATGTATTCGCAAAATTGCCATACGCATATAGAACAAAAATAGATCCTACTACTAATAAGGCTCTTATTCCTAGATGAATCTTTACATTTTGAATATACCTTCTCATATATATCCCTGCTACAATACAAGCTACGATACTTAAGATAATGACAAAAATATAACTCCAACTAAAATAGTCCATCACCATCGGTATAACAGATTGCATATGCGTAATTTGTGTGAAATCAGAAGGATATAACGGATCACCTCTGAAAATAAGCTTCAAATAATTCACAATACATAAAATGACTAACGTACAGCTCGTTAAAACCATACTTAGAAAAACCTTACCTATTAAATTATATACAAGAATATATATTGCATAAATTACTACAAAACTTAATATAAACTGCATATTATAAAAGTAAATCCAATTCATTGCCTCTATGAAACTCATATTAACTTGCATGACAATATAAAATAACGCTACTGTATGAGCTAGTAAAAGTAATATAAAATGCACTCGCAGGGATGCTCTAAGTATAGACATCTCTTTTTTATTGAAATGCGTAATATAAAACGTTATGCCCCATATGAAAATCATCATAACACTTAAAACAAACTTTTGATTTAAATGATCTTTCATCATGTCTAAATTAAAAACCTTTAAAATCATAAACAGCATAGTTATTACTAATAAAGTCACCATACTACTTATAATGCTAGAAATTAATATATTTCTTTTTGGAAGATGAAAAAGTGTAGAACCATACTTCAATTCATTCCCTCGTTTCTATGTCTTAATTTCCCCCGCATCGAAAGAACTATTTCTATTAAAATAACATATATTACATATTTCGTCTGCATACTTGCTTCTATCATAAATGTTTTGTCTTAATATTCCCTTAATCAACCGTTAAATTATGGTATACAAATTACTCATTCTTGAAAAGCTTAATTTCAGCAATCCACTTTATGATATAATAACTATTTTTTAGAAATCCTTAATGCTATTAAAGATTCCACATGAAAATACGAAAGAATTAATAAACAGGCGTTGCACGTTTTTAACAACTATTACTATAACGAAAAGAACCTGCCACAAGACAGGTTCTTTTCGTTATTTTATGATAAAAGAGAAAATGATTAGCGTGTGTATTATATAAAAGGAAGCAGCCATATTTTCCATACGATACATACGAGTACTATAATTACAAAATCAAAAAAATCTAATCTCGGACCTTTTTTCATATTCATATGTAACCACATATGAAACCATTTTATTTTTGTATATTTATGGATGTTTTTCTTTGCAAATCGGTAAATAAGCATTTGCATGATAAAAAATCCGGCCACAAAAATAAATAATAAGATGAGAAATCCAATCACAAAATTCCTCCTATTTTTGTAGCGTTTTTTCTACTATCCGATTTTTCAAAACCCACTCTTCAAACTGGGCACTTCCAAATTCCCAGCTAAGATCGCGAGCATGTACAGAAAAAACGTAATGACCAGCATATTCGTCCATAAATCTCCCTAACTCTACATCGTCTTTTTGAATACCGTATACTCCAAAATTAAAATACACATCCCATACGTCTTCATTCTTTCTCTTATAAGCAATCGATTCCATATCACATTCTGTCCCGAAATAATCAAGATGTAAATGTACGCTATCATCGTATTCGTACTCCATTTTATCACCCCTTATATTTGTACTTCTTTACCACCAAAAAAATTCCTGCTATCTACACTCACATATGGGCGATTACCTACATATCATGCTTGTAGAGTGACTTCTAGGAGGTGTTATATAGTGAAAAAATTAATCGCGATTTTTTGCATCATGTTACTAGCTGTTTTTACTTTTGCTGCTTGTAGTAGTAAAAAAGAAGGTACGAAAGAACAAACTCAAAACATTCGCGTCGGCGAAGTTACCCATTCTCTCTTCTATGCCCCATTATATGTTGGGATTGAAAAAGGATTTTTTAAAGATGAAGGACTAAATATTGACCTACAAACAACAGCTGGTGGCGATAAAACGATGACCGCCCTATTATCTGGCGGAATTGATATCGCTCTCGTCGGTTCTGAAACGTCTATTTACGTTCATCAACAAGGAGCGAAAGACCCTGTCATTAACTTTGCACAGCTTACACAAACAGATGGGACATTTTTAGTTTCACGTAAAAAACTAGACTCTTTTAATTGGAATGACGTAAAAGGTGTTACATTTTTAGGACAGCGTAAAGGCGGCATGCCGCAAATGGTTGGAGAATACGTTTTAAAGAAAAATGGCATTGATCCTCATAAAGATACAAACTTAATTCAAAATATCGAGTTTGCTAATATTGCAAATGCCTTCGCATCTGGTACTGGAGAGTTTGTACAGCTCTTTGAACCGACTGCAAGTATACTTGAGAAAGAAGGTAAAGGTTATATCGTCGCTTCATTCGGAAATGAATCTGGTACTGTTCCTTATACAACGTTCATGGCAAAAGAAAGTTTCTTAAAGAAAGATAAAGCTGCAGCTGAAAAGTTCACACGTGCTCTCTATAAAGCACAGCAATGGGTTGATACACATAGCCCAGAAGAGATTGCTGATGCTGTTTCCCCGCTATTTAAAGACACTTCAAAAGACATAACAGTAAAAGTAATTGAACGGTATAAAAAGCAACATTCTTATGCGACAAATCCACTATTAGATGCGGAAGAATGGAAACAGCTCCAAACTATTATGAAAGACGCTGGTGAATTACAAAAAGAAGTCCCACATGAAGCGCTCGTCAATACAAAAATTGCCGAAAGCGTTATTAAGAAATAGAGGCGAAGTGTATGAGTTTTTTACAAATACGTAACGTTTCTCACTGCTTTTTTGCAAAAGAGAATGCCAAACTTATTCTCGAAGATATGAGCTTACAAGTGGAAGAAGGCGAATTTATTTCTATACTCGGTCCAAGTGGTTGCGGTAAAACAACGCTCCTCTCAATCATTGCTGGACTACTTGATCCAATTGACGGTATCGTCTTTTTAGATGGTGAACCGATTACAACGAAAACATCATCTATGGGATATATGTTGCAACAAGATTACTTATTCCCTTGGAAAACGATTGAAGAAAATATTATGCTCGGACTTCATATTCGAAAGATTTATGATGAGCAGATGAAAGAACATACTTTAAATCTTTTAAAACAAGTCGGTCTTCATGGTGTAGAAGAACAATATCCTCGTGAACTATCCGGCGGTATGCGTCAACGTGCCGCTCTCGTTCGAACATTAGCGACTGATCCGAAAATTTTATTACTAGATGAACCATTCTCCGCACTCGATTATCAAACGAAATTAAAACTAGAAGAACTCGTTTTCAACTTACTAAATAAATATAAGAAAACATCACTACTTGTTACTCACGATATTGAAGAAGCGATTGCGATGAGTGATCGTATTTATTTACTGCAAGCGAATCCCGGAAAAATCGCAAAAACCTTTATCGTACCGGAAAGTATCCGTTCTTTATCACCGTTAGAAGCACGCCATCACTACGATTTCCCAGCCCTCTTTCAAGATATATGGAAGGAGCTGGAACGACTTGGATAATATAAAACAACTACATGAACAATTTCGAAAGAAAGAACGCAGGCGTGCTTGGATTGCTCGCTCGCTACAACTTTTATTACTTATTCTTTTCTTTGCACTATGGGAAATAGCTAGCAAAAAAGAATGGATTGATCCTTTACTCTTTAGCTCTCCTTCGAGTATTTGGGATCTCTTCTTAACGAAATGGATCGACGGTTCACTCTGGGTCCACATATGGACGACATTGCTGGAAACAGGAGTAGGCTTCATTCTCGGAACAGTACTTGGTGCTATTATTGCCACGTTCCTTTGGTGGATGCCACTTCTAGCCCGCGTACTTGATCCTTATCTCGTCGTCCTAAATGCAATGCCAAAAGTTGCACTCGGTCCAATCATCATCGTTATTTTCGGTCCAAACATTTCATCTTCTATCGCAATGGGAGTAATCATTTCCATCATCATTACCATTCTCGTTATTTACAGTGCATTTCAAGAAGTCGATTCTAACTATATAAAAGTGATGGACACATTTGGCGCAAATAAATGGCAATGTTATAAGCAAGTCGTTCTCCCTGCATCCTTTCCAGCAATTATCTCAACGTTAAAAGTAAACGTTGGTTTATCCTGGGTCGGTGTTATTTTCGGAGAACTTCTCGTTTCCAAACAAGGACTTGGCTACTTAATTAGCTACGGATTCCAAGTCTTTAACTTCACACTCGTCTTACTTAGCGTACTACTCACATGTGTTCTTGCAACTCTTATGTATGTATTTGTTGAGGCATTTGAAAAAATTCTAATTGGAAAAAGAAAAAGAAGCTGACTCAAAACAGTTCGCTATAGTCAGCTTCTTTCTTTTACCTTTTATCACACATTTTCGTTTCATTTGTAATGTTTCCATCCGTAACCGTAACTGTATGGAAACAGTCTTTCACACGTACTGTAACGACATTATCTTTTCGATCTATCACATGATAATCATTAAACTTTTCATTCAAAGCACTACGAATTTGCTCCCCTTCAAAAATCGGAAAACCGTGAGACATTACCCAAATGAGACCAGCAACAGCAAGAATCGTTTTCATACGTTTCATTACCTCCTCGAGAGTAAACTTATAGTCCCTACAACACGCGCATTATAATTGTGTCTAAATTGTGACATTTTTATACTAATTCTATTTTATACCGCCAGTTCCTTCTTCTTTTAAATAAAAATACAGAATTTTCAATTTTATCAACATGAAAAAACGCAAAGAATTAAAAATTCTTCACGCTTTACTTTAACGAAACTATATCGAACGCATAACTCACATTAGTCTCCACTTTGTTGTTCTATCGTTTTCGAAACATCATATAATCCTGACAGCACTTCCGCTCTCATTTTTACAAGCTCAGGGAACTGATAGAAGAAAGCAATTTTCTTATATTTTAACTCTGTTCCTTCTTTCACTTTTTTGAATCTTGTAAAATGAACGCTGTAAATGTATCTGCGATATCTTCCGTTACATTTGTTGTTCCATACAACGATACAAACTCATCATGCTTTTCTTTATAAAATTTAATTTGTGCCTCTTCACTTTCTTCTACTTTCTTTTCTGTCCACTCTTGCTCAATTGGTTTCCAAAATTCATTATAAAATTGGTTAATATACGAAGTTTTTCTCGCACATCCATTTTTCAAGAACACCGTTTTACATTTATTTCGATATGATGAAATGTCTTTCTCTTCATCAAACGCCTCTAAATATTTCCTATCCACTGGTACTTGTTTATGCCCAATCGTTAATACGTGAGCCGTTTCATGAATTAATGTTTTCATCACTTCATCTATATTCACCCCAGAATCGAGCACGTCTAAACTAAGCAACCAATCTCTCGGGTCATCCATACTTGGCATGACATGAGCAACAACGCCATCATAACCATCCGTTATTAGATCAAACCCTGTTATATTCTCACGATATTTCACTGGAATGAGAGTGCGATACATGTCCCATAAAGTTTCATGATACTCTCTATCTTGCCGCTGGCTTAACAAATCATCTTTTGCTACTTCGTCATCTGCAAAAGCTTTATTCAATCTCTTACGATCCAATTTCTCAAAATAAGGATCTACAATTTCATCACCATCGATATAATAAGAAGCTAAAAAGAAATAATTGTCATCCTCTTCTTTTTTCTGTTCCGCCTCTTTCATATTCACACTTTCATACTCTTCTATGTCATAATCTTCTACTTTTTCAAGTTCTGAAAGTCCCTCTATCTTTTTATATACTTTTTGTAATGTTTTATCTCCTATTTGCGTGCAATCTTCTTCTATTTTACAAATGTCTTTTTCTTTCGTAACCTCGATAGCACTATCGCATCCTGCAACTAAACTGCTTGCTATAATACAACACACTAACTTGCCATACAATTTCTTCATACAATCCCCCATTATTCCATTCTACAAAATATCATAATCATTTTTTTGCGAATATGCGATAATTAATTATAAAAACTGCAAGGAGGCTTCTCATGATTCGTGCAATCTTATTCGACTTAGATGGAACACTATTAGATCGGCGCCAATCTTTAGAACAATTTATTTGTGAGCAATATAATCGCTTCTCCTCACATTTGATGAGTATAGAGAAATCAGAGTATTGTTCTCGGTTTCTTGAACTAGATAATAATGGCTATACGTGGAAGGATAAAGTATATGCTACTCTCCTTTCCGAATACAACATTACTACTTTAACGCAAGAGCAACTACTACACGACTATATTACAAACTTCCAACATCATTGTATTCCTTTCAAAAACACGCATGAACTACTTCAACAGTTAAAACAGCGAAACATTAAAATTGGTATTATCACAAACGGTTTTACTGAATTTCAGATGGGCAACCTTCGAGCACTACATATACATACGTATACAAACACCATTCTCGTTTCAGAAGCTGAAGGAATTAAAAAACCTCATCCTGAAATTTTCGAACGTGCTTTGCAAAAACTAGATGTGAAGGCAGAAGAATGTCTTTATGTTGGAGATCATCCAGAAAACGATGTGCTTGGTTCTGAACAAGTAGGGATTCTTGGTGTTTGGAAAAAAGATTCGTTTTGGGGGAATTTTAAGCATTCACGTATCGTAGATGATTTGTTGGAGGTGCTTTCGTTTTTAGAGGTGGAGATAAAAACACAATAATAGTAATTAAATTGCATCAATAATTTTCACAATATATCGATTTACCGATAAAACATGAAAATAATAAGAGGAGGCATTTGTTCAAAAATGCCTCCTCTTCCTTTGTTATTCATATACTGTAAACTGCGGTTTACTCGGATGATCTTTTACTAGCGCATCATCTGGAAACTTTGAAACTTTTTGATATAAGGCAATGTCACCGATACAACCTGCTGTTAGTAGGATTCCTAAAAATGAGAGTGGCTCCAGATTCATAGCTACTCCCAATACAATTGGCAAAATTCCAGTTGGTAAAAATGGAAGCATTAACACTTTCTTCATTTGCTTTACTGTAACCGCCTGTTTAGAATGAGCATATGCAACACCTAATTTCCAATTAACGCCCCATTTTAGTTCACTCCACGGAACACCTCCGATATAGCGAAAGCCAATTAAATGTATTGCCTCATGAATACAAACGAGAACAATCATTGCGATAATAACAAGAAACACAGTTGGTAACGTAATTTCAACTTGAACCCCGCCTGAAAGAAGTGCATGTAAAAAACTAATTCCAAATGCCAAAACAAATATTATAAGAAATGCATAGACATTTAATTTAACCATAGACACAGCAACAGTCGTTTCTTTTCTATTCTCCATCTTCCCCCTCCTAAAATGTAAATATATCTTTGCAAAATTGTATAATATACCCAAAATAATGCAAAGATATATTTACATTTATTCTTACATACAAAAAAAGAAACCGGCTACTTTACTTCGTAAAACAGCCGATTTCTTCTATATGTTTCATCGTACGCGCTAATACGTCATCGCGCATTATAAAGCTAAATTTTCTATTCGTTTTAATGTTGTCAGGAATGTCTTTTAATAAAACAGACCCTTTCGTTTCTTCGTAATGCGTATGTTCTTCTACCGCACTAATTGTTGCAAAATAAATGTTTTTAATGATTATTTTGTCTTTTCCAGATACTTTGTATTGTCCTAAGTAAGTTAAATCAGAAACTATGCCGCCGGTTTCTTCATGAACCTCTCGAACTGCCGCTTCTTCCGGTGTTTCCCCTAGTTCTACTTTACCACCTGGAAATTCAAGACCGCGACGTAAATGATGCGTTAATAACCATTGATCCCCGTACCGGCATACAACCCAAACATGCTTTGGCTCAGGAGAAAATGGATAACGTTCAAACGATAATTGTACAGTGTTGTGGTAATAATCTTTAAATTTGTACATGCCATTACTCCCCTATTGATGGTTACAAGTTTTTCCTACCACAAATTGTAGCATATTCTCGCTTTTCTGCATAATATTATCCAATTACAATCCATTGATTATTCCCATTTGCGCGACTAATTCTTTCGTCTCATGATTTCCTAAATCGTAAATCATTTTATATGCTTTTTGTAGTTGTTCATCATATCGGTCATTATTTGAATCGTGATGATACTCAACAAATGGAACGTGGGAGCGTACAAATGACCCTAAATCTTCTACATATGCTTGATCAAAGTGCTCTCGTAATTCCGTAATTTCCTCATCATTTGCGGAAATCTCAAAATTATACGCATCCGCCGTCTTCACTTGTGAAATTTGACCATTTCCTATTGATATATAATATGTTTTTTTCGTCTCCATGTAACACCCTTCTTTCATCCTTTTATTTTCTATTGTTTTCATCAATTACAAAATTATGTAAAATAAAGAAAAGGAGGGATTTTATGTTCAAAATATTAATTATCGGTATTATCATCGTCCTAATCATACTAGTACTCTCCGTCATGACGATTAATAAAGGCTATGCATACAAACATTCCGTTGATAAACCAGAAGATAATCCTTATACAAAAAATAATAAGGAGGATTCATAATATGCTTCGTGTACTTCGCATTGCAATCGCACTCACTGTGATCATAATGTCGATAATCGGGCTCTATACAGGTCAAAATAACTTTCTACCACTTTCACAATTTTTATTAGGAGCTCTCATGTTCCTCATTGCAATGGAACAAATAAAAAAGAAGGATTCAGGAACAGGATTCATTTGTATTGTTGCCGGTGCTTTCATTTGGATTGTTCTTATCATTAGCTATATAAAATAAAGGGGATACATGTATGCTAAAAGGATTGCGAATTACTTTTTCACTTATTGCTTTATGTATAGCAATCTATGGATTTTTTACTAGTAATAGAGAAATAATGCCGTATATGTTTATCTCTTTAGAGGTTATGGCCCTCACCATAAGTTTAGAGGAAATATTAAAAAGGCAAACAGGAGGTAGTGTGCTCGCTCTACTAGCAGGAGCCGCTGCTTTATTTATTGGTTTCACAGAAATATTCCGATAAATGGTCTAAAGGAGGCTATACAATGCTAACTCTAACTATATTACGGAGTTTTTTAGCATTTCTCATGCTTCTCTTACTCATTCTAAGCACTTATATCCATGTTACCGATAATTTTTCACTTCTCCCATACGTACAATTTATTCTCAGTTGTTTCTTTATTCTTCTAGGAATTAATGAATTGAAATCCGGACGAAAATCAATGAGTATCCCGTATTTTTTCGTTTCCAGTCTCATATTCTTCTTTTTAATATCAAACTACTTTCGTTATATGTAGAATGAAATTTTGACCAATTTAGCATTTATAATTATTTTCTCTCAGTAACTATTTCTTTCTACTTAAGGGGGATTCCATGTTAAAAAACATTCAAATTATAATCGCCACTATCGCTCTTTCTCTCGCCCTATTTAGCTTCTTTGCAAACTTCACTATTCTTTTACCTTACGTGTTTATCCTTTTAAGTATTATGTGTATCCTTTTTGGAATCGATGAAATAAAGAAGCAGCAAAAAACGAAAGCATTTGTTTATTTTCTCTGTTCTGCCTTTGTTTTATATGTTGGAGTATGTAATATATTTTCATAAAAAAGAAGAGTATGGTTGCTCTTAGCACAATAAAAAAACTGCCCTTTCACAGGCAGTTTTTCTTCTTATCCAAACACTTTCTCAAGTTCATCTTTATCTTGGCTTAACCAGAAGTTCATTAAGCGTTGTGCTCCTTCTAAGTCGTGAAGCTTCGCTTGACCACATTGTGTTTCATTTGCAGCTGGAATTTCTGTAATTTGAACCGCATCTTTTAATGTTAATTCTAATAAATCAATGATTTCTCGTACTGTCGGTGTTCCGCTTACTACAAGATAATATCCTGTTTGGCAGCCCATCGGTGAAATATCGATAATATCAAAATGCGGATAACGATCAATATATTTACGTAAATTAAATGCTAATAAATGTTCTAACGTATGAATAACATCTGGTTTCATTGCTTGTTTATTCGGTTGGCAAAAACGAATATCAAATTTATTTACAATACCGTCACTACCTACATTGTGAACTCCGCAATGTCTTACATAAGGTGCCTTTACAATCGTATGATCTAATTCAAAGCTTTCTACTGATGGCATACAACATCTCTCCCGCTTTTAATTTAATTCCGTTATATCCAATATGATATAACGGAAATGCACATTAGTAAAGTATTATGTACCGTCGTGCTATAATACTTTAAGACTATGCTGAAAAGGAGACCATTATGAAACAGATTTTTATTGGGATTATACGCTTTTATCAAAAGTTCATTTCTCCGATGACACCACCAACTTGCCGCTTTTATCCAACTTGTTCTCATTACGGATTAGAGGCGTTTCAAAAACATGGTGCCCTCAAAGGCTTTTGGCTTACTTGTAAGCGTATATTAAAATGTCACCCTTTCCACCCGGGAGGATTTGATCCTGTCCCAGATAAAAAGGATGACAAAGTAAATTCTTAATTGTCGTAACCATTCACAACTAAATCTAATTTTCCTGTATCAGGATCTATAACAAGACCGTGAACAGGTACTTCTTCTGGAAGTAATGGATGGTTGCGAAGTATCGATACGCTATGTTCTACACTTTCTTCTACACTAGAGAACCCTTGTAGGAATCTTTCTAAATCGATTCCAGAATAACGGAGTGTATCTAATTTCTCATTTGTTATACCGCGCTCTTTCATCTTCTCAATTGTACTGCTTGCTTGAATTTTTGCCATACCGCAATCGTGGTGACCAACTACACAAACTTCATCAGCACCAAGTTCATATACAGCAACTAAAATACTACGCATAATACTTCCGAATGGATGTGAGATAACAGCTCCTGCTACTTTAATAATTTTCACATCACCGTTACGCATATTCATTGCTTTTGGTAATAATTCAACAAGACGAGTATCCATACAAGAGATAATTACCATTTTTTTATTCGGGAATTTTCCCGTTTCATACTCTTCGTATCTTTTCTCTTCAACAAATTTTTCATTGTATTGTAAAATCTCTTCTAATGACTTCATAGTAAAAAACCCTCTTTTCTCTCATTTACATTACTTATATAGTGTACCAAAATATGAAAAACTCAAAAAGGATATCGCTTTATAGTAAAAATAAGATATTTTCAGATAATCGACATAATTCTTTCAAAATATACACACAGCTTTGTAACAAGTCTCACATACTTTAAACGTATTTTCACTATAAACTGATTGTAGATAATGTAAAAAAGGAGTGAATATTTATTATGTCCGACGTTCTGTTACTGAGTCGTTTTCAATTTGCAATTACTATTTTTTATCACTTTTTATTTGTACCTTTGACAATCGGACTTGTCATTTTAGTAGCATGTATGGAAACTCAATACGCCCGCACATTGAATCCAACATACCGTAAAATGGCAAATTTCTGGGGTAAATTATTTACAATTAACTTCGTAATGGGGATTATAACTGGGATTACGATGGAATTCCAATTTGGAACGAACTGGTCTGAATATTCGAAATATATGGGAGATATTTTCGGATCACCTCTCGCAATCGAAGCACTTGTTGCCTTCTTCTTAGAATCTACTTTCATGGGAATATGGTTATTCGGCAAAGACAAAATTTCACCAAAGTTCCGTGCCTTCTGTATGTGGATGGTTGCACTTGGAACAAACATTTCCGCACTTTGGATTATTACAGCAAACGGATTTATGCAAAACCCTGTTGGCTACGTAGTACGTAATGGCCGCGCTGAATTAAATGATTTCTGGGCACTCGTTACAAATCCATATGCTTGGAATATGTTCTTCCATACTGTCATTGGTTGTTATATCGTAGGTGCTTTCTTCGTTATGGCAATTAGTGCCTATCACTTATTACGTAAAAATGAAGTGGAATTCTTCAAAAAATCATTTAAGTTTGGTTTAATGTTAGGCTTATTCGCCGCAACAATTACACCGTTTATGGGACATCAATCTGGTGTATCAGCAGCTAAATATCAACCAGCAAAAGGAGCTGCGATGGAAGCAGTTTGGGAAACTGGAAAAGGACAAGGCTTCTCAATTGTTCAAATTCCTGATGTAAAAAATGAGAAAAACTTTGAATTCCTTACGATTCCAAAACTCGGAAGCTTCTTCTATACAAACTCATTTGATGGCGAAATTGTTGGTTTAAAAGATATTCCAAAAGATGAACGTCCAAATGTTAACCTCGTGTATTATAGCTTCCGCTTAATGGTTGCACTTGGTATGTTCTTTATGGCATTAACTTGGTATGGCTTCTATTTAAACCGAAAAGGAAAACTAGAGAACTCAAAACGTTATTTAAAAATTACAATATGGTCTGTCTTACTTCCATACATTGCGATTAATGCTGGCTGGATTGTCGCTGAAGTAGGGCGTCAACCTTGGACAGTATATAAACTAATGCGTACCGCAGAATCTGTATCACCTATATCTGTTCCACAAATTTGGTTCTCATTAATTAGTTTAATTTTGTTCTACACTTTACTTTTAATCGCAGACGTATACTTAATGCTGAAGTTCGCGAAAAAAGGACCTGCAGCATTAGAAGATCCTGCTACTGAGGGAGGCGTGGCTCATGTCTCATGATATGCTTGCAATCATCTGGTTTGGTTTATGGGGCGTGATTTGGACAGTTTACTTCATTCTTGACGGGTATGCACTTGGTAACGGAATGATTTTTCCTTTCGTTACGAAAGATCGACAAGAACGAAATCAATTACAAGAAGCAATTGGCCCATTTTGGGGCGGTAATGAAGTATGGTTAATTACAGCTGGTGGCGCAACATTTGCTGCCTTCCCAGTCACATATGCAAATATGTTTAGTTATCTATATACACCGTTATTCTTAGTATTACTTGCACTATTTGCTCGTGCAGCTGGACTGGAATTCATGCATAAAGATGATTCACCAATTTGGCAAAAAACTTGTAAATGGGCATTTGCAATTGGGAGTTTCCTAATCGCCTTCTTATTCGGTGTTACATTTGCTAACTTGTATTACGGACTACAAATCGGAAAAAATGGCTATGAAGGAAATTTACTTAGCTTATTAAACCATTACGGTATATTAGGAGGTCTTTTCTTCACTGCTATATTTGTCGTATCCGGTGCCCTTTGGGTCATGATTAAAACGACTGGTGAAGTATCTGATCGTGCTTATAAAATTGCAAGACCATTTTCAATGGCAGCAGCTATTATTTTGGCTATCTTCTATGTAGCAACTGCTAATCGAACAAACTTATTCCAAAACTTTACGGAATATCCGGTACTATTCATTCTTCCAGTACTTGCAATGCTAATGAGTGTACTCGCGCTTATTATGGTGTACAAACATAAAATCGGCCTTGCATTCACATTCGTTTGCCTAACAATCGCAATGTTTATGACAACTGGCTTTGCAGGTATGTTCCCAAGAATGTTACCATCCCGTATTAACGATGCATACAGTACAACGTTATACAACGCAGCTGGTAGTCAATTAAACTTAAAAATTATGTTCTTCGTTGCAATGGTCATGGTACCAATCGTTATTGGATATCAGCTTTGGAGCTACAGTATATTTAAAAATAAAATTCATAAAGACTCTGCTAAAGGATATCACTAAAATAAAAAAGACACTTCGTTTGAAGTGTCTTTTTTTGTACGTATGATTTTCGATAAGATGTTATATTTCTAATCTAACAACTACACTATAGAAGAATCATTAACAGCTCACAGCTAGATTGTATCATAGGGCAACTTCATCATTTTATGCAATTTTACATACTGTACTATAAAGTAAACTGTATCCCCTGATCATTCGCATCATTATCCCATACATCAGCTGTACTAATCCCGCTAAACGTTTGTACTTTCATTCCTGTATTTGATGATCCCGATCCATTATAAGCCTTCGTCTTTTCAATCGGCTGTACGTTATATTTGTCACCTACATTAATTGTTCCATTGCAGTTTTCAATAATAACACCTTCCACAACTGCCGGCATTTTGTCACCCACTTTCATTTCTTTACTTTTATTTTATGAAAATCGCCTAGAAAAATAGCATGTTTCAATAAGAAAAAGCACTCAATTTGAGTGCTTTTTCTTTAAGCATAAAGACAAGTTTGGAGACAGTTGACTTCTTCAAAATTTTATTAGGGGTAATATTTTGAAAAAGAAAGCCTTTCATATGTAGGTTAACACCACTGGAATATATAGTAAATTGATAATATTTATACGGAAGATTGCTAATGTTTAGTATAGATATTTTACACTATGCTAACAGTGAAAACTATCTATACTAATAAAAAAAAGGTGCCTTCAAAGAAGCCACCTTTCAAAAACAGACACTATAAAACAGAATTATTTATTGTTATACGATTGTTAGATACAAAAAGTAGAGGGAAATGTTTGTATGAAATTCTGCTTTATAAAGTCTGTCTACAACTTATATTGTAATCCTCTTCATTTGAAAAAAAATATAATATGCACAATTGCATACAAAAAGAAAAAGCACTCTACTGAGTGCCTTTTCAACCATTTTACTTTTAATATATCGCTTTGAATATATTGTAACATACGTATCTATATATTTTATTGAGAAAATTCAAAATCATTTTTCCTTTCATTTTTACTTATAAAATCATGTAATATAAAAGGTATGTCAAATTCTTATACAAATTGAGGTGTACTATATTTATGATGTATTTCGGAATTATTCCTCTTATACTATTTATTATTTTTCTTATTTCCTATTTAAAAGATCCACGAAAAATAATAAACGGCTTTTTATTTAATGCCTTTGTCTGTTTTTTCCTTCTTTTTTGTGTGATTATATCTGTGAATTCAAGTAGTGATGTCCTACGCTATATTATAATTTTACCTATTTTAGCACTTCTTATTATGCTTCCTTTCGGTATTATTGCTTTAATGTTTGGGCTATTTCTTAATGCTAGAATTTTAATGAAGCGAGAAGGAAGACGATTCACCAACTGTTTAACACTCCTTGCTGCTTTAGGGATGTTATTCTTTATGTTACTCCCTATTATAAATCCAGCAAGTTTGGTCTCATCGCATTTAGAGCCTATTTTTGCAGCTATTTCTCTTATAAGCTTCTATTTCTTTATACACTTATCTAACTTCTTAAGCGCATATTTTTTATACCAATTCAACAGACCAAGACGTAATCAAGATTTCATCATCGTTCTTGGTAGCGGCTTAATTAATGATAAAGTACCACCTTTACTTGCAAGCCGCATTAATAAAGCGATCGACTTCTATTGGAAACAAGCCGCTGTGAATACACCACCAACAATTATTTTTTCTGGTGGACAAGGTCCAGATGAAGGTCTTCCAGAAGCGGAAGCGATGCAAAGTTACGCTGTTGAAAAAGGAATTCCTCTTGAACATACAGTCCAGGAAAATCGCTCTGTGAACACATATCAAAATATGCTGTTCTCTAAAGAAATTATGGATTCTTTAAAACCAGAAGGTAAATATAAAAGTATTTTTACAACGAATAATTTCCACCTTTTCCGTGCTGGTATATATGCAAGACAAGCTAGTCTTAACAGCCAAGGTATTGGATCAAAAACTGCATTTTATTACTGGCCTAACGCAATGATCCGTGAATATGTTGCGATTGTCGTAATGGGACGTAAGCGCCATATGAAAATATGTGGAACTATTTTAGGCTTCGCTGTATTCGTATCAGTACTTAGTTTTATATTTTCTTAATAGCACCCCATCCTTTGAAAGGATGGGATTTCTTATACTTATTTCAAAAATATTTTAAAGATAATATGGTCATAATATTCCCTGCATACATCCATTAAAGGAGAAATTTTTCAAATTAAATGTTAAAATAAAATTTAGGTGTAAATTATGTAACAAACAAGAAACTAGTTTGAAACGAGGAAATTATATGGAGAAAAGTATCAAAAACAAGCCCAATAAGCTAAAAATTGCTTCGAAAGCTTTGATGATTATTATTGGGGCATTTATCACAGCGTACGGATTAGAAGCAGTATTAATTCCAAATAACGTATCAGATGGTGGTGTGACTGGTTTAAGTATCGTTAGTTCAAGATTATTTGGATTGCCATTAGGAGCTCTAATCGCAGTTATTAACATTCCTTTCGTTTGGTTAGGATATAAGCAAATCGGTAAAAGCTTTGCGATTTATTCCATTATCGGGATTGCTTCATTAGCAATAGGTACCGTTGTCATGCACGGAATACCAGCTATTATTGAAGGCGATACATTATTAGTTACAGTTGTTGGTGGTATTATTATCGGTTTTGGTATGGGACTAGCATTACGTAACGGTGGGGCATTAGATGGAATCGATATGCTTGCTGTATTGCTTTCTCGTAAGTTACCATTTGGAACGAGTGACCTTATTTTATTCTTAAACATGTTCGTATTTATTTTCGTATCAACGGTATTCGGTCTTCAAGGAGCTATCCTTTCGGCAATTGCTTACTTTATTGCTTCGAAAGTGATTCATATCGTTGAAGTTGGTTTAAGTGGTTCAAAAGCATTTAAAATTATCACAAAAGAGCCTGAATTAATGGTAGAAACAATTCGCGATCGTTTAGGCAGAAGTGCAACATATAACGAAGTATACGGTGGTTATTCAAGAGAGAAATTCAAAGAAATTTCTTGCGTAATTAACCGTTTAGAAGAAAGTAAAATGAAAGAACTTATTAATGAAATCGATCCTAATGCCTTTATTACCGTTTATGACGTAGCAGAAGTAAAAGGCGGTAATTTCAAGAAACGCGATATTCATTAATCGTTATGAAAAAGAGGGTGTGCCAACAATTTGGCACACCCTCTTTTTATTATTAAGTTGCTATCGTTGTCAGTTTTTGTCGGTAAGTCGATATATTTCAATAATCGCTGATATATTTTGAGTTGTGGTCGATATATTCCAATAATCGCTGATATATTTTGAATTACGGTCGATATATTCTAATAATCGCTGATATATTTTTACTCGCCCCCTTATGCCTAAATTACACCACCTGAAAGGAATTAGTTCTTATAACAAGGAAAAAGACCAAAAAGCAATTTACACTTTTCGGTCTCTACACTATCTTCTCTTCGTAATTTTCCCTGAACCACCAACCCTCGTTTTCGGGGGTGATGTATTCTTTGGCGGAGTTTTAATAGATGATTTCGGCTTCACATCTGATCCACTCGAACCACCTGGTGTTTTTGTAATTGTACCTTTGCTTCCAGTAGAAGGTGGAGGCGTCGTATTACTTCCTTTTTCAGTAATACTTCCCTTATCACCTACTGATGGTTTCGAATCTACATTATCGCCTCGCTTAATGATAGACCCTTTCCCTTCCTTCGTAATTGGAGGTGGGGTTTTCTTTTCTTCTTTCGTAGGTGGTCTCTCTGGAATGACTGGTTTATGATTTTGTCTGTCGTTATATCCTCGATAATCACCGTATGATGATTTTCGTGAACCGAATATATCGTTTAATATGCTACCCATAATATATCCTTGCAAGAAGGACGGTTGGTAGTTTTGACGGACAAATTCCTCATTACTTACTTCAATTAACGTATCGGATGGTTTCTCTTTATCCTTTTGAAGGTTATACATTTTATCCGAATAAACGAGAAACATTTGATTTTCGTCTTCTTTAGATGCTTGTTTCGGTTTCCTTTCGGCTATAAGTTCCTTCGCGACTTCAGGAACTGACCGATTGGCGGCCCTATACACGTAAGATTCTTGTTTACCTTCCTTTGCGACAGACTCAAGCGGATAACGGTCTTGAATCGACTTTGTCTGCCCGCCTTGACAACCTGATAAGGCATAACCAGCAACAACAAGTAATATAACGATAGCAAGTATAGGGATCACAAACGATTTAATCATGGTAAACAATCGGTTTGACATGATTACGCCCCCTTACGTTGCTCTTATAATTTGTACATCAGCAGGAATGATTGCTTCTCCCTCATACATCATTGTGCGACCATTTTGCCATTCAATACGCAATAATTTTCGATTATCTGATTGGAATTCCCATACGTACTGTTCCTCTGAAGCGGAGAATGGTGTTTTCCCCATCACAACAACACGTCCGTTATATTGTTCTTCCATATGATACTCAGTATCATCCATTTCAATTGTCGTCGGAATTTCCTCAATTGAATCTAAGCGACCATCAATTGGTGTATATAATTTGTAATACGTATTTTCACGATCTTCAATTTTTAAATAACGAATGTCTTTCCCGTCTTGCAGTGTTAAAACAATTTCCTTGCGAGAATGCATACTCGTTTTCCCAGTTAATTCGTACATGACTAATGAAACTTCAATCATATCACCAGGAGCTAACGTTAAAAGACTCTTTTCCGGCTTCGGTGGCTCTGGGCTTTTCATTATATTTTTAATTCGTTTAAATAAACTCATGATCTACCCCTCCTTTTCTCTTTATAAACAAGCACCTAAAATTAGTGCACCAACAATATGTAATGATCCAGCTAACATCGCATGTGCAACGCTGCCTTCTTTCGTACCTTCTTCTAAATCTAAGCCAGACATTTTCTTTAACACAAATTCGATAAACATTTCTACCACTAATAAAATAACGAAAGAAACTGCTGATGCAAGTAGCGCTTGCCATAAATCATTTGCTTTCGTTATCGATTGGGATAAAATGTACCCCTGTGCAAATAATTTCATAATAAAACGAGTTGTTACAGCTGTATTCCCATTTTTGATTTCTTTTAAATCATTGTATTTTGTAAAAATTGAATCAACCCACATAATTGCAAATAAAAGTACTGCACTCGCTCCAGTCCATACAAGCATGGCAACTACATTCATCCATGTCATTGCAAAACCTCCTCTAAAATATAATAGAAAACCGACATGAATATATTTAGACATGTCGGTTCATTTGTCTCTATTCTATATTATTTCTCATACTGCTTCATAATACGAGCTAATTCATCGTCAACAGCAGAATTTTTGTTTAAGCTTGCGAATTCATCATCTAATGACTTTTCTTTCTTATAAACTTCACCGCTTGCTTCCGCTTCAGCCTCTAATTGAAGAGCTTTCTCTTCCATACGGCTTAAACCAGCTTTTGCTGAATTTGAATCAAATCCAGACATCGCCTGATTAATATTTTTCTGTGCTTTCGCTGCATTTACACGTGCTACAAGTGTTTCACGTTTATTTTTCAGCTCATTTAATTGCTTGCGCATTTCTTCTAGCTTAAGGCGCAGATTATCAGCAGCAGCTTTGTTTTGCTCATAGCTTGCTTTATACTCATTCATCTTTTGTTCTGCGTTTTGTTTTTCTTCAAGAGCACGACGCGCAAGATCTAAGTTATTAGCTTGAACAGCCATATGAGCTTGCTCTTCACGTTTTTTCACAAGTGCTTCTTGCTCTTCAAATAATATTTTGAATTTCTTCTCAAGCGCGATTTGAGCCGCTACACTTTTCTCTGCTTCTTGTACATCCGCTTGCATATCACGTAAATATTGATCAGTCATCTTAACTGGATCTTCCGCTTTTTCAATTAACGAATACACATTTGACATTGTTAAATCTCTTAATCGTTTAAATACAGACATTTAAATTCCTCCTATGATATACCTCATATTTCAAATTCACTACTTGGAAAACTGAAAAATCTCCCTTTACAGTAAAGAATATTCATTTTACAGGCTATGTGTTTATTATAACAAAACTAATATGTCCTTACATGTTATTTCCAAAATACATCCATTATAATATGACATTCTATATACAATATTGTATTTCTAATATATTCTCATTATCCCTCTTTGAAATTAACTTACTTTTGCGCACTTTCACTAAATTACATAAGTGTAATGTTACTGTAAGCTAACTCGATAGTTACGTTTCCATATTTCTTATACACTAATACCAGAAGCAGCAAACAAGCTTCTCATCATTTCGGAACTAATACAAAAATGTATTTACTATAAAACATATAAAAGGAGAAATCATCATGAAAAAATTAGTAGGAATCGGATTAGCAGCAGCAATTTCATTTGGAGCATTATCAGGTTGTTCTTTATTAGGAGAGAAAGCGAACGGTTTTGTACTGTACGGCTCAGAAGAACAAGTTCAACAAATTACAGATAAAAACAAAAAAGAAGTGAAAGAAAAAGACTTCTATAAAATGAAAATGACAACATTAGATGGTAAAAAAGTTCTTGTAATGGATAAGAAAACTGGTGAAGAACTAGTGAAAAAAGAGTTACTTAGCAAAGTTGATGAAAAAGACAACACGAAACCACTTGATAAATTACCAGCTGTAACAACAGAACAAGGTGTATTATTCGCAAAAGAGAAAGTAGAAAATGCTACACTTGACGGAGCGAAATTAAAATATGAAGGCAACACAATTATCGGAAGTGGCCGTGCATATACAGATATGTATGCGATTGTTGATGACGCAACTTACAGCAATGTAAAAGGTGATGAAAAATCTGTAGGTGTATTAAAATTTGATAAAGACCCGAGTAAAGAATTCCCTGGTTACAAAGGCGTAGAAGCTTCTCAACTTGTAAAAATTAAAAAGTAAAACAAAAAAGCTTTGCGAAATTCGCAAAGCTTTTTTCTATTTATGAGCAACTTGTTCCATATCCGGACTACAAGTATTCGACTGACATGACTTATTTAAAGAACATGCTGCGCATTTTCCTTTTTTACTTCTCTTTACAAAATTAACTAACGTGTATGCTGCATAACCAAAAATGATAGCTCCAATTATAATATTGACCATCATCACAATACATCTCCTTCTAGAATCCGAGTAAGGATCCAACTTGGTATATAATGAGCGTTAATACATAAGCAACTACGAGTGGATAAACGACTGAGAAAATCGTCCACTTCGCTGATCCTGTTTCACGTTTAATAACAGCTACCGTGGCTAAACACGGAACATATAATAAAATAAAGAACATAAATGCATAAGCTGATAATGCTGTATAATGTGCTCCCATTACATTTCCAAGCACATCTTCTTTAACCGCATAAATAATTGCCATTGTAGAAACGACAACTTCTTTCGCTAAAAATCCTGTTAAAAGGGATGCCGCAGCTTGCCACGTTCCAAAGCCGAGCGGTGCAAATAGCGGTGCGATAAATCCACCAATCATCGCTAAGTAGCTGTCTCCCATATCAACACCAAATCCTGATGGACCTGCATAGTTTAATAACCAAATGACAACCGAACCACCAAAGATGAATGTACCAGCTTTACGAACAAATCCTTTTCCTTTCTCCCACGTGCTCAGCCATAATGTTTTCGCTTGTGGCACACGGTAAGGCGGTAATTCAATTACGAAAATAGACTTTTCCGCTTTCAAAATCGTAAGAGACATAATTTTTGTAACTAATAACGCAAGAACAATACCTGCGACATATAAAGAAAATACAACAGTCGCCTGACTATTAGGGAAGAATACGCCCGCAAATAATGCATATACAGGTAATCGTGCTGAACAAGACATAAACGGTGTTACTAAAATTGTAAGTAAGCGCTCTTTCTCCTGTTCAATCGTTCTCGCTGCCATAATACCTGGAACGTTACATCCAAAACCAATAATCATCGGAATAAAAGCTTTACCGTTTAAGCCAAAGAACTCCATAATTCTATCCATAACAACTGCAATTCGCGCCATATATCCTGAGTCTTCTAATAATGAAATGAAAAAGAATAGTGCAAAGATTTGTGGTACGAATACTAATACAGCACCAACACCGGCAATAATACCTTCTGTAACGAGTGCTTGAATAAAATCAGAAGCTCCAATACTTGTAAGTCCAGCCGTCACCCAATCCGTAAGCTGACCACCAAAAAACTCATCTAACATATCCGATAAAGGTGTACCAATCCACGTAAACGTAACCTGAAAAATAAAAAACATAACTGCTAAAAAGATTGGAAGTCCTAAAATTTTATGTGTAATTAATCTATCAATTTTTTCTGAAAAAGGAATTTTTCCTTCTTTCTCATGCTTCATAACATTTGTTTTTAACTTTTCAATATACGCTTCACGAGTTTTGTAAATGTGCTCTTCTAACGTACAATCAAGTTTTCCTTCTAAGCGAGATCGAATGGCTATGAGTTCCTTATAAATTGGTAATGCTTTCATTTCTTTTTCTACTACTTCGTTATTGCTTAAAAATTGAAGTGCTAACCATCTCGGATGCTCATAATTCGCTGTCTCTAAAAGAGCAATTACTTCTCCAATTCCTTCATCCATTTGTACACCATATGAAATAAGGAATGGCTTTTTCTCGTTTTTGTCATTTTCTTTAAGAGTTGCAAGTAGTTCTTCACAACCTTTTCCACTTCTTGCAACAACAGGAACGACTGTTACACCTAATAGCTCTGATAATCGTTTTACATCAATGACAATTCCTCTTTGCTTCGCCACATCAACCATGTTTAAACCAATTGAGACTGGCTTACCAAATTCAAGTAACTGCAACGTTAAATGCATATTTCTTTCAAACTGCGAGGAATCTACGATATTTAACATATGATTAAATTCTTCTGTTAATAGAAAGTTTGTTACAACACCTTCATCACGTGAAACTGGATTTAAATCATAAACACCCGGTAAATCAATTAATGTTCCTTGTCTATCTTTTAATTTACCAACCTTCTTTTCTACTGTTACACCGCTCCAGTTTCCTACATACTCATAAGAACCAGTAAGTGCATTAAATAATGATGTCTTCCCTGTATTCGGATTCCCTAGCAAAGCTACCTTATTCACGCTAATTCCACCTTTATCATTTTCGCGTCACAATGACGAATACTAATTAACTGTCCACGACACTCCAATGTACAAGGACCTTTAAACATCGCTTTCTGTTTCAGGCGAAGTTCGCTTCCTTCAGCAAGACCGAAAGCAGCTAGTCTACGCTTTAATAGCTGATCTAAAGACTGAATACTTTTTACTAATACTTTCTCTCCAATTTTAATATCTACTAAGCTCATAACCTTCCCCCTCAGAAGAGAATGATAATTATTTTCAAAAAAATTATACCACACCCAATTTCTCTTGTACTATACCCTTTTGCTTCATATTTATTAACATTTCGCTACAATTCTATTTCAATTATTGTCATACTGTATTCGTTTGCCATTCTCATCCATTTCGCTTACAATAAACAATAGCAAATAAAGAATCTCGTTATCACTGGGGGAGCCATGCCGCTGAGAGGGAACACTTCGTTCCGACCCTTCGAACCTGTTAGTTAATGCTAACGCAGGGATTGTGCAAACGTCCGAAATACATACCTCATTTTTATTTACGTATTTCGTATCCTCCTATGATATCTATTCTTTTTTGTACAACTTGGATTTAGGGGGAGACAACATGCGTAACACCAATTTACAAGCGATGATCGAATCTGCTATTCTTGCAGCCTTCGCCTTGGTCATCGACATTTTACCACTTTCAATCAAAATATCAGCAACAGGCGGTTCCATTTCATTTGCTATGATTCCTATTTTTATTATCGCATACCGCTGGGGCTTCAAAATGGCTTTCTTAGGAGGCTTAATTTGGGGATTATTACAAATTGTCGTAGGCGATGCCATTATCGTCACACCAATTCAAGTATTAATTGAATACTTTGTTGCTTTCGCATTCATTGGATTTGCTGGTTTATTCTATCGTCCAATTCAAAAGGCGCTTTTAGCGTCAAATGAAAATAGCGAAGAACAATCAAATTTAGGTAGCCGTAAAGACACACCTTCATCAAAACCAAACCAAGGAAAGAAAGTAATTGGATACATTATCGTCGCTACTTTTATCGGTAGTCTAGCTCGTTACTTCTGTCACTTTATCGCTGGTATCATTTTCTGGGGACAATATGCACCAAAAGGCCAATCGGCTTTCCTATATTCTTTAATATTTAACGGTAGTACAATGATTGGTTCCTATATTCTATGTACCGTTTTACTTATATTTTTATTTATCACTTCACCACGCTTATTCAAAAGCATCAGTGCTTATCAAATGAATACACAAAAAAAGGGCGCTTAATGAGCGCTCTTTTTTCATATCGTAATATTAATTAAAAATACAATAAATGCGCAAAAGAAAATAAATACCATTATACTTAGCCAATTGCTATGCACGGTTCATCGACTCCTTACATAACCTCATATTCTAAACAAATTATACTGATTAAAAATAAAGATTAGGTAAAGATAATATGAAAATAATTTAAAAAAACGTAGATCATATTTTCTACGCTTTTTTCGGTAAATAGAAATAAAATAACACACCATCTTCTGTATTTCCTGCCCCATATTCAGTATCATGTAGTTCTAAAATATTTTTTGAAATGGCAAGCCCAAGCCCCGTCCCACCTTGTGAACGCTGACGAGCTGTATCCACTCGATAAAAACGATCCCAAATTTTATCTAATTGTTCTTCTTCAATGTGAGTACCTTTATTTTCAATGCACACTTTTATACGATCCTTCTCATCTATTGTAGAAATAATAATATCTTCTTTATTTGGTGTATAACGTATGGCATTCGTAATGAAATTCACGATGACTTGTTCAATCCGGCCTTGATTTGCAATCACTTCAAATGAACATATATTTTTATGAACACGAAGCTCTTTTTTCTCTATTTCCACAGATAGATGTTCACATATGTCTTCAATTACTGTATCAATATAAAACGAATCCTTTTTCATTTTATATGTACCAGATTCAAATTTAGCTAACTCAAGCATATCCAAAATTAACGTATCCATTTTGTCTACTTCTCTCTCCATCGCCTGAAAATAATAATCCTTTTTATGCTCAGCTACCCCGTCTTTTAAAATAGAAATACAGCTTTTCATAATACTTAGCGGTGTTTTTAATTCATGTGAAACACCAGAAATGAATTCTTTTCGCGTCTTTTCTAACTTTCTTTCCTTTTCAATATCTTCTTCTAACTGCCCAATATGCGAATGGAGTTTATTTGATAGCACATTAATATTTTTCGATAAATCTCCAATTTCATCTTTTGAAGTAATCGGTATTTTTTCTGTAAAATCTAATTGTGCTATTTTCTTCGTCGTATCATTTATTTTTAATAACGGTTTTGCAATTTGTTTTGAATAATAAAACGAAGCTAAAAAAATAAGAACGACTACAAATGCAATGATATAGATGTAATAATCTTGCACCATTTGTACAGCTTCATCTACGGGCTGTAAAGAAGCCATCGCATAAATATATGTTACTGATCCATCTTTTTCTTTTATTGGTTTCATTAATAATTTATATTTTATATCATTCTTTTCATAGTCCATTGTCTTTGTTGAATACTCTATTTGATTACTCTCTTTTAGTAATACATCCGTTTGAAATTCTTTTATACTATCCAAAAATAAAGTATTTTTATAAATTGGATTCACAGGACCTTTTACATCTGGAAACTGTACTTTTGTAACAAACCCACCTATGTAAGCATCTGGTTCTTGGGCAGCTTGCTCCTGAACAGCCGGCTTCTTTTCCTTACTTACTTGTTCCTCAGCTGCTTTCTTTTTCTCCTCATCTAATTTACTCATTTTCTCCTTAAATGCTTTTTCTAACGGTTTATTAGATCCACTTAAATTCTGCTTAGATAACGAGAAAGAGAATGGAATAAAACTATCTCCTTTTTTCACTCCAGAAAAATAAATTCCTTGGCCTAGAAACTGATCTGATGATTTATTATCAATCTCTTCTATATTGACGAGATTGTATAAAGGAATTTTGAATATTTGTTGTCCAAAGCTCTTTTGTTGCCTACGATCTATCGTTACTTCAAAATAAAAATCATCTGCATGTTTTAAATTCCCGTTGTTATCTAATGTCGTAATCCACGTATTATTTTCTCTTAAAAAGTCTTGCTCAAGTTTCTGAATTCCTTCTACGTTTCCTGTGTAGTTTAAATAATTCTTCTCAAAGGAATTTAAATTCACTTTAATATCTTCCACTTTTCGATTCGCATAATATTGTTTAAAAAATATCGTTTGTCCAATAAATATCGTCGCTAAAATCAACATACATAATGCTGTTGTAAGAGTAAATAATTTTAGTACAATTCCTTTTCTCATATATTCCCCTCAAATTTATAACCAGTTCGTACTACAGTTGTAATGTACTTTGCTTTCTCTCCTAATTTATTTCTTAAATTACGAATATGACTATTAACCGTTCGATCATCGCCAGCAAATTCATATCCCCAAATTCTTGAAATGAGTTGTTCTCGCGTTAAAACGATTCCTTGATTTTTCATGAAATACGCTAATATTTCAAATTCTGTATGTGTTAAATTAATATCAGTTCGATTTACCGTAACAGTGCGTGACGGAAAATGAACGTGAATATCGTGGATTGATAATGTATCATCTTCATTCTCTAAAAGTTGCTTTGTCACTTTTCTGCTTTCTAACAACCTTTTCGCTCTTGCTAATAAAATTGGCGGACTATACGGCTTCGTCACATAGTCATTTGCCCCAAGTTCAAAACCAAGTAACGTATCGTCTTCATCTACGCGCGCCGTCAGCATAATAATAGGCACCTCAGACGTCTTCCTAATTCTTCGGCAAACAGACCATCCATCGAGTTCTGGCAACATAATATCTAAAATAACTAAATCAACCTCTTCTTCTTCAAATACAACTAAAGCCTCTTTCCCGTCCCTCGCTTCAAACACTACATATTGTTCACTTAAAAAATAATCTTTTAATATTTCACGTAATATGTCTTCATCTTCAACAATTAAAATGTTTTTTGACATAACTGATATATCCCCCTCCTGCTTTCAAAAACTATAATTTCATTTTGAATAACTGCCAGTTAACTTCGCCTCGATAATATATCTATCTGGTGCATCCCCTATATAATCAAATGGGTAACAAGTTGTCAGTGTTAATATCGGTTCTTCTTTTTTTATAATAACAGTACGATCATCCGCATGAGTAATCCATGTCTTTTGAATTTCATATGTGTACGTTTTATTATCATACTCTAAAACAAGGGTATCCTTTTCTTTCAACTCCCCTAAATCTGTAAATACAGTATCTCGATGTCCACTCAGTACAGTATGTCCCCCTCCAGATGGGGTTGTCGTTAAATTACTAACGAACATACCCACTCCTTTTTTCAAAGTCGTATCATCCGCTCCCCAATATATAGAAAACTTCTTCTTTATTTTTGGTATGTTTAACATCGCTACCTTTTCTCCTTCTTTATGTTCTGTTTGAGAAGAAGGCACTTGAGAAGTTACAGGTGTTTCACGAGAAAGTTGAGTATATTGTATATTTTTAAGACTCTTTATTTCTTCTGCCGTTAATTGCCCGGCAGAGCTTCTTCCTTTATACCATTCCACAGCATAATAGGATCCCATGAATAGCCCTATAGCCATCAATATGATACCGATATAATTGAGTAACTTCATTCTTCATTCCTCCATGCCAAAAATGGTAGGAGTAACCTACCATTTTTAATATATGAAATTATCCCATTCTTTATAGGAAAATATTTTATTTACGCTTTAATCTTATTGCGACGATTCAAACCAAATAATGTACCTACCGCTACAAGACATGCACTTAATCCCATCATTGCTACATTATTTGATGCTGTATTTGGTAATTTTTCACCTTGTACAACTGGCTTTGCTACTTCTTTTTTAGCTACTTCATTCTTTTGCTCGGCTTTTATCGCTGCTTCTTTTTTGGCTATATCGTTTTTTAACTGTTCTTGCGCTATTCTCTTTTTCTCTTCTTCACTTTTTTTCTCAGCTTTTATTGCTTCTTCTTTTTTAGCCATATCATTTTTTTCTTGTACTTGTGCCACTTGCTTTTTCTCTACTTCACTTTTTTGCTGTTCCTTAATTGCTTCTTCTTTTTTAGCTTTATCTTGTTGCACTTGCGCTTCTTCCTTTGTTACTGTTCCAGTATCTGCACTCGCTACTGAAGAATATCCTACTGCTAAAAGTGCCATTGCACAAATTGGTAATAGTCTCTTTTTCATTTTCATTCTCTCCTTATATTTTATTCACATCAACTCGCATCGGATGTATTACTAGAATAAGCAAGAGATATAAATATAAGATGCAGATGAAATATATTTCATTTAAAGATTTCATTGTAGAAAAAGAAAAAAACATCGCAATATGTACGATGTTTTTTTCGGGTGTGTGTCTCAATTATTTACATGTTACTTTCGCGTGATTTGGAAGTAGAACGGGCCGGAGCGATAACTAATTGTCTCGGCTCAGTTTTCTTGAAGTGATTTTTGACGTTACACTTACGACGTTGAACAACCCACGCTTTAATAGGGTTTGTTAAAATAATCTTTTGCTCTTCGTTAGGGGCCTCTTCTTCAATCTTACAACTCTCGCTCCATTTATTCCATTTCATTGTAAATTTAGAAGAAGAATGATCATCTTCACGATCAAACAAGTGCAAAAAATCCATTTTTCCATCTAGCATTACGGTGTTACTAGTCGCTAAAAAAGAAAAGGTCGTCCAACGTTTCTCCATGCCCTCCTACTCCTTTTTCACATATAGAGTGCCTAAAACTTAATTTACCTAAAATATGCTTGCCTTTTACCTTACACCCATAGTTTATCCAAAATGCTATTATGCAACTATCGATTTGCCTTACAACTACCTTACATTTTTGTAAGAAACAAAAAAACCTTCACTCTATATAATGAAGGTTTCTTACTTTTTATCTATATGATTTCTCATATCATCAAGTCCAGCTTCTTTTAGCTGCGACATCATACCGTGCGAAATTGCTCCTAACACTAAAGTCATTCCAATTAATGAAATACGAATCGCAGGTACATCAATTACGTAAGCCAACAGGCCAAGAACAATTGTTAAAAGTAATGCTTTTATAAATGTTACACTTGTGTACTGTTTCTTCTTCATCATATTCACCCTTTATGGAAGCGTTTTCTTAATACACTTAGTATATCATATCATCAGATGATTTTGGCGTTATCTTTGTAAAAAATTACTATCTCCTTTGACTTTTTCCATTCTATCCTTTACAGTCGAAATGTTCGCAAGTTTTACACTGTAGGAGGATTACAATGAATATTGAAATAAAAGACACTTTAATTTCTGAAGAACAATTACAAGCAAAAGTTAAAGAATTAGCACTTCAAATCGAACGTGATTTTGAAGGAGAAGAAATCGTAGTTATCGCAGTATTAAAAGGTTCATTCGTATTTGCTGCTGATTTAATTCGTCACATCAAAAATGATGTAACAATTGACTTTATTTCTGCATCTAGCTACGGAAATCAAACAGAAACAACAGGAAAAGTGAAACTACTAAAAGATATCGACGTAAACATTACTGGGAAAAACGTAATTGTTGTAGAAGATATTATCGATTCTGGTTTAACACTTCATTTTCTAAAAGACCACTTCTTTATGCATAAACCAAAGGCACTCAAGTTCTGTACATTACTTGATAAGCCAGAACGTCGTAAAGTAGACTTAACAGCTGAGTATGTTGGCTTCCAAATTCCAGACGAATTTATCGTTGGCTACGGTATCGACTGTGCTGAGAAATATCGTAACTTACCATTTATCGCTTCAGTTGTAACGGAGTAATATAATAAAATAAGCTTCCATCAATTACTGATGGAGGTTTATTTTCTATCACGATTCGTAAAAGACAAAGGGAGAGAATAAAAATGACAAAGACAAAATTTGAAAAAGTACTCCTCATCGTAAATCCGAAAGCTGGTCAAGGTGACTTACATACAAATTTAACGAAAATCGTACCACCTCTTGCCGCAGCTTTCCCTGATCTACATATCCTTCATACGAAAAAACAAGGTGATGCAACAAAATATTGCCAAGAGTTTGCTAGTAAAGTAGATTTAATTATCGTCTTTGGTGGTGATGGAACAGTATTTGAATGCACAAATGGCTTAGCACCTCTTGAAACTAGACCTACACTTGCAATTATTCCAGGCGGAACTTGCAATGATTTCTCTCGCACACTAGGCGTTCCGCAAAACATCGCAGAAGCAGCAAAACTTATCACAAAGGAACACGTAAAACCAGTTGACGTTGCAAAAGCAAATGAACAACATTTCTTAAACTTCTGGGGCATTGGACTCGTATCTGAAGTATCAAACAATATCGATGCAGAAGAAAAAGCAAAGCTTGGTAAAATCGGTTACTATTTAAGCACAATTCGAACCGTAAAAAATGCTGAAACATTCCCAGTAAAAATTACTTATGACGGACAAGTATATGAAGACGAAGCTGTCCTTGTCATGGTTGGAAATGGTGAATATCTTGGTGGTATTCCATCCTTTATTCCGAACGTTAAATGTGATGACGGAACACTTGATATTTTCGTAGTCAAATCAACAGGTATTCAAGCATTTAAAGATTACATCGGAAAGAAACTATTCGAGGATTCAAATGAAAATGACATCTTCCACGTAAAAGCGAAATCCATTCATATTGAAACGAAAGAAGAAAAAGAAGTAGATACAGATGGAGAAAGTTCGCTTCATACACCTTGTCACATTGAATTATTAACAGGACACTTTACGATGATTTATAATCCTGCGGTTGTGTAAAGAAAAAAACGAGTGCTAGCACTCGTTTTTTTCTCTTCTAATCTAGCTATGTCGTTGAATCATTTCTTGTATTTCTTTAACTCTCTCTAAAGTAATTCCATTTCTTTGTTCGATTGCTAAAGGATGCTCGGTTGGCTCTAATTCAACATACGGTGCCGTTCCAACTTCTCTTATATGTACATTTGTTTTTAAATTTAATGTTTCTGGATAAAATGGTATTTCTACAGATAACCAACCAAAATAAGGATCACTATTTTCTCGGCCTCTCTCATCCCACTTTTCTAATACTTCATCATAACTTTCTTTACTAAGTGATACCCAAACAGTCCATATGAAATTTTCGTGGTAGTCAATGATAGGAATCTCTAAACATCCTCTAATAAAATAATGTTCATCATCCATTACACAAAGATCCGATGTTAAATGGAAGCGTCCCTCTCTTTCATGGGGCGCTACCTCGTAATAATAATATGGCGCTTCACTTCCGTAGCATAGAGGTAGTGCAAAACGATGCATTTGTACTTTTTCTCCGGATTTTCTTCTTCTTTTCATTTGTTATTCTTTCTCCTATCCTTTTCAGTCACAATCAAACTCTACCCAATTTCTCCAATGCGTATTAGCATTTTCATTCACAATAACACTTGGATCTTTCTTCTCTATTGCAGAGGCTACTGATTGGAAGAATTCATTTTCACTTACTTTTTCGTCTTCAACATGTTTCCATTCTTCCGTTTCATACGCTACTTCCCAGTCGCCTTCTAAACCGAACTCTTCTAAAATTTCTCCTTTATCCCACCACAATAATTTTTGAGCTTCCTCATTAGTAGCAAGCATACGCATGAAGTATGTTGGATAATGCTCTGTCGTTTGTACTTCTATTCCATTATTTATATAATCTTCTTCTGTAAATTCATATTCAAAATGATGCTCGCGAATTTTTAAACTGCCGTTATAAATATTCGGTATAAATTCACCTTCATCATCAAACAACTCATAATCGCCATTATTTAATTGTAAAATGCAATCATCACCCATTGAATGAGTAATTCTATCGCCATATACTTGAATATCATTACATACACCTAATGAACCTACACCCACAATTTGAAACACCATTAGCCAATCCTTAGCATCTTTAAAGAAAAGAGAGAATTTCACTTGTGAAATATCCATATATTCATTATCAAAGGCAGGAAATTCATAGTTACTTTGCTTTTTATCTAATAGTTTTAAAATATCTTTTTGCATATGTATCATCTTCACCCCGATATAAACAAAAATATTTTTTTAATTTCACTAGAGTATAACATAACCATACTTACCTGTGACATTCTAATAAAACTACTAAAAAATAGAAGAATGGCTTGTTTGCATACTCTAGTTCTTTTTATGTACAATGAAGGAAAGAAGTACCTTCATATAAGGGAGAGGACAAACTTTGTTCAACCAACAATTAGTTAATTTACGCATTGATTTTGCATTTAAACAATTGTTTGGTACGAATGGTAGCGAAGATATTCTAATTGCATTTTTAAATGCTATGTTACAAGAGTCTTTAGAGTCGCCCATTGCTTCTCTACAACTAGAAGATCCACATTTACACAGGGAATATGAAGAGGATAAGTTATCTATTTTAGACATTTCAGCAACATTAGACACAGGAACAAAAGTCAATGTAGAAATACAACTCAATAATAATCACGATATGGTTAAACGCAGTTTATATTATTGGGGAAGACTATACACATCTCAACTACAAAAAGGGATGCCCTACAGTGCACTTCACAAAACCATCACCATAAACTTACTAAACTTCGTAATGTTTTCGGAACACCCAGCCTTCCATACAACGAGCATATTATGGAATACACAACAACAAAAACTCCTGAGTGAAGACATAGAAATCCACATTATAGAAATTCCAAAGTTAACTGAACAATGGCATGAAGAAAAAGTAAATCCGTGGAAAGATCCATTTGTTCGTTGGCTTTTATTGCTTTCAGCAAATGAGGATGAGCACTTAACTAAACTATTGGAGGATATTGCTATGAACGAAGATCCTATTTTACAAAAAGCGATAAATAAATGGGAACGTATGAGTCAAGATTCTTCTTTCCGGCAAGCCTATGACGCAAGGGAGAAAGTTTTAATGGATGAAGCAGCAAAATTCGCCCATGCAGAGACAGAAGGAATAAAAAGAGGAATGGAACAAGGGATGAAACAAGGAATTAAAAAAGGCATTGAAAAAGGCATTGAAAAAGGTCGAAAAGAAGGAGTTCAGCAGGGAAAAATTCAAATGATTAAAAATATGTATGATCTTGGTATACCACTTGAAACGATTGCTAAGGCAAGTAAATTAAGTTTGCATGAGATTGAGCATATTTTAGGACATAAATAGTGATAAAAAAAGAGCTTGAATAGTTTCAAGCTCTTTTTTATCAACTCTCCTCAATATCATCCAATTGAGTCTTATAACACTCATCACACTCTGGCCTCGTAGGAAGAATCCCTCTTTCATCAGGTAATAAAACCCTCAAAACTTCTCGATCCATCTCTGCGAAAGACTTCATAATAATGGGATATCCTTCAATAATATTCGTATACTCAATCCCTTGTTCAAACTTTTTTCCGCTCTTTATTTCTTCTATTATGGTACAAAAAACACTATGCGCGACTTCAGGATCCATATTTAATGCTATTTGTAAATCTTGATGATTAAAGCTATCTCTTAGACCATGCGTATGATAATTAGCATGGATGCCATCAATATCTTCTGCTAATATGCTATGCATGTACCATCCATACTCTTGTAGCATATTTTCTTCCCATGCATCTGAATCTTCTTCTAACTCCTCATTAAGTAAATTCGGATCATACCACACGTCCTCGTAATCTCCAGCAATTAAAAATCTCCAACCAGGTGGTAACCCTAAATACTTCTTTATTTCAGGTGCCCATTCATCAATATGTTGAACATGTAAAGGAAGAAAGAAATCTTCTTCTGTCCCCATTTCTTCACCAGCCCAAATGTACCAACCTGTCGTTCCGTTTTCTATAGGCATTCGTAACCCATTAATCGGAACAATACCATCTTTCACATTTTGCGCTATTCCTAATTTCAAGTCATTCGGAGATTCTACATACTCCGCTTTATATTTATCACATATACTCCTCTGTTCTTTTATGTATTTTTCCATCCTTTTAGCACACTCCCCAATTTTTGAAAGATAGATTTCTTTGCCGAAGCACTCTCTAACTTCCATACCCCACACGGATTATAAAATGGATCCTCTTGTTCATAACGATTATCTATATAATGAGATAAACGATACACTGGAGCATCTTCTGTGAAACTAATTGTATCTCCATCTTTCAAATTAGGTTTTTCCAATATATTATGTAGGTTAAAATCATTTAATAAATCTACAGCTACTTCCGGATCTATCCCTCCGTCTAAAACAACGTCTGGTAGATTAAATGCTTGCATTCCACATGAATAATAACCGTCCTCTTCATCTCCAACTAAAGTTACAAGGTGCGAATACATCGGGAAGATTTCCTTATCCTCTGCAAGCTCTTGCCATTCTTCTTTCGAATAAGCCACACCTGCTGTTTCAACTTTTAAAGCAAGTCCACCTGCATTTAAAAGTTCCATTCCTACATCAATTACTTCTTGTAATCTCTCTGTATCGTCAACTTTTGCAATAACATACACTGTATAAGTATGCTTCTCCAACTCCTGAAGCAATTCTTCATCAAAACGCTCACCACCTGCATAGAAGAAAGCCTCTCTCAAAGAAGGGTCTTGTTCATATATATCAATTTCAAAGCCAATCTCTTTCTCCTTATGGTGCATCACATTTCCCGCTAATATATAGTTACTTTTACTCACAACTTCTTGTATTAATTCTGTTCTATCTTTCCATAAACCAGGTACTCCAATAACGATTTGTGTCTCCATTAATATGCTCCCTTTTCACTTTAAATCACTACAATATTTTTGGGTAATAAAAAAGCAAAGCTGAATGACTAAGCACATTCTACTAATCTTTTTTGAAATTCTTAAGAAATATGTAGCAAGTGTTTCTAATATATATTACTCTACGTTAACCTCTAGTTATTTCCACTTCAAGATTTATACTACCTATTAATTAGCACTACTCACTTTTATTAAAAATCTAATGAATTCTAAAAAGAAACTCAACTAAAGAACATAAGATTTTAAAGAAAAAATACCTACTCCGACTATTTATCGACACTTTTCCATTTTCTATTTCATAATCACTCAAAACAAATTACAATATATTTATACAAAAATACATTGTAAACAAAGTGTAATATCCACCTTGTTTATTAGTGTGAAATAAACAAAAAATCCTAAAATAAGAACGAACCGTTAAGTAATAATAACCAATATAAATAACACTATACACACCGATGCTAATTAGTAACGGAACTGCAATTTCATACGGAATAACTGTCGCTAATCCTTTTAGTGCAAATAAAGTGTGTATTATACCAACTACTAAAGGAATAAAGAAGATAAATCTCATTTGTTTTGCGATTGCCTTTTTCATTTCTTTTTTCGTGACACCGAGTTTTCAAAGGACGATGTAACGCTCTCGATCTATATGTGCTTCTGCCCTCTTTACATCCACAGTTTCTTCATTCTATTATAATTCGTGATGTTCTCTTTAAGTAACAGCATTGAGTATAGATATATTTTCTTAAAAAGAAATGCAATAATCATAAAAAAGCCTGCAGCTGTTACACTGCAGGCTTTCAAATGTTTAATAAATTGATTAAGCTAAATACGCTTGTTGTAACGCCTCTAAACCATCTTTATAAATTCCATGGAATAGATTAATTGCCTCTTCATCAGTAACCTCTACAGGAGTGAAGCTACCAGACCATTCAACTAATGATGTGTTAACACCTTTACCTTCTTTAACACGGATTGTAGATAAATAATTAGTTACAGGAAATGGTGCTTGCATAATTGAATATGTGTAGTAACGTTCTTTCTCATTAAATGCTTCTAAACGCTCTACAATCGCATCGCCATCAGGATTAGCTAAATGACGTACACGTCCGCCTTCAGTTACTTTACTGCTAGGGATATATGGTAACCAGTCTGGAAGTGCATCAAAGCCTCCAATTAATTGCCATACTTGTTCAGGTGAAGCTGGAATTTCAATAGATGTAATAGTGTTTGCCATGTTAATTACTCTCCTTTTTATTTAACGTTAATTGGTAGTGGTGCATTAGCTGCAACTAGTTTTTGTTCACGCATTTCTTCCCAGAACGCTGCTGGAATCACTGTTTTTAATGCCGCTTGGTCTTCTGCAATTCGTTCAGGTTTACTTGCACCTGGAATAACAGCAGCAACTGCTGGATTAGCCAGTGCAAACTGTAAAGCAGCAGCTTTAATACTGATTCCATGACGATCTGCAAGGTTTTTCATTTTATTAACTTTTGCAATGATTTCTGGTGACGCTTTTTGGTATTCGAAGTGTGCTCCTCCAGCAAGAACACCTGAGCTATATGGTCCACCAACAACAATGTCCATATTGTTTTTTACAGCTGCAGGCATTACACGTTCTAATGCACGCTCATGGTCTAATAATGAATAGCGACCAGCTAGTAAAGAAACATTTGGTTTTGCTTCTTCTAAGTCCAACATAAGTTCAATTGATTCTACTTTATTTACTCCAAGACCCCAGCCTTTAATTACACCTTCATCACGTAATTGAGTAAGTGCACGGAATGCTCCTGTTCGAGCAATTTCAAATTGTGAAATCCACTCATCTCCATAAAAATCTTGTGCTACGTCATGAATATAAACAAAATCTAGACGATCTGTTTTTAAACGTTTTAAACTATCTTCAATAGAACGAAGAGTTGCGTCCGCACTGTAGTCGTTGATAATTTTATTTTTACGACCAAATTCGAACAGTCCGCCTTTTTCACCTAAATCACGTGTAGATGGATCTTCTAATTCATCTGAAATAATTCGACCTACTTTTGTACTTAAGAAGTACTCATCACGATTTCTTTTCGATAGTGCTTCACCAAGACGAATCTCTGCTAAACCAGATCCATAAAGTGGAGCTGTATCAAAGTAACGAACACCATTATCCCAAGCAGCATCCACTGTTGCGATTGCTTCTTCTTCTGGAATATTGCGGTACATATTACCTAGTGGTGCCGTACCAAAACCAAGTGTGCCTTTTAATAAATCTTTCATTTAAAATCTCCTCCTAAAATCTATTTAAAAATGATTAATGGATATCAATTAATGTGACAAGGGCTGACCGATCAAAGCACGATAGTTATGAAAGATAACGTATATGCTTTTTAGTTCTACACTACTCATTTCCCTCTCACGTATGTAATTATGTCTTATCTACAACACAATAAAAAGTACGCACTTTAAAGTGTTATAGATACTAAGAAGTAACAATTTTATGTTTCAACGTCTGTAGCTCCAAAATAAAATTATTAAAAATGATTTTATTAAAAAAAAATCCACTATTCTTGCGGAGGTAACTATAGAAATTATCAGTGGAACATAAAAAGTTGTTATTATTCTTCATAAAAAAAGGCGACAACGAAATGAAATATGTTCGTTGTTGCCTTTTTACCTTCTCTAAAATATTAAATTACATTTTGAACAAAAAGGCGCAGCATTCCCTTTTCTAATTTTCGCATCACATTTTGGGCAATATACATATCTCTCTTCTATCTTTTCTCGTTCTATCATATGTAAGGATACTATTCTCATACTGCACATAATCCCAATTAATATAAGACTAACAATGAGTAACATAACTCACACTCCCCCTCCTACACTTTACCATAAAATAACAAAACCGATTCCCCTATTGAGAATCGGTTCTATACTTATAATCCTAACTTCCCCTTCGCTCCATCAGGAATTATTTCTTCTTCTATTTGCACTTTATCGTGCACAGACTTTCCTCTCGTAATTACATGCCAATAGGAACCTTTTTGCAGTGTATCCACTCCATCAATTGTTATCTCTTTTTTATTTCCATCCTTATCATATGTGTCCACTGTGTATGCACGGCCGTTATTTCCACCTAAATCTTCTCCATCGTTATCAATTACCGCATAACGATATTCTAATTTAAGAAACGGATTCATGGAATCCACTGCAGCACTCCCGTATAACAAATATGCCGCTCCTGCTATGATGACAAGTAATGATCCTAAAATAAATCTTTTCATCTATATTCCGCCTTTCATTATGTTTTTCTATAAGACCTTTCTAAGTATAGAGAGCATTTCTTAATAAAAACTCGTACGGTTTCTTAACTTTTTCTTAATGTAACAGGGCTTTGCATCAGCACTTCGATAAATAAATCCATATTAATAATAAAAGGAGGCTGCCGCCTCCTTTATTTACTCATCACTGTATTTCTTTTTTGTCTGTAAAAATAAAACACACTCACAATCAATGCAATGCTCCCGCCAAAATACACACCATACTCTATCGCAACTGCTACAATTCTTTCAATATGTTGTCCAAATAAAGAACCTAGTACGAAATAAGCGAGTGTCCAAACAAATCCTGTCGTATAAGAATACAAAGCATACGTCTTAAATGACATGTTATTCATTCCAACTAAATACGGTACAACATGTCTTACAACTGGTATGAAGTAACTTGTAACTAATGCATAATGACCATACTTCTCTACCATCTCTTGCGATTTCACAACATACTTTGCTTTTTTCTTTTTCATTAGCTTATCAAGTACTTTTGTACCAAATATTTTCCCTAATATATAGCCTAAAGAAAGTCCGGACACAACGCCTAAATACGTTAATAAAAACGCAGGAACAACACTTAATATACCTACTGAAGATACGAAACCACCACTCATAACAATCATTTCATCTGGAATTGGCATACCGATAATACCTAACCATAAACAGAAAAATAATGCCCAATAACCGTATTGCTCGATATAGGATAATAATTCATGTAATTCCATTATGCATACGCTCTCCTTAGTTCTTTTTTGCAACTAAAGACGTAGGCTGGCGGGAAATTGAGCCATACTTTTTCTAGTGTAATTTCAGGGAAGAAATGCTGTATAAACCCTTTTTTCACAAGTGAATATTGAAATGTAATGAACTCACCATTCTCATGTATCGCTTCCATCGCATTGCTTAAAATGCGCTTTGAAACTTCTTCTGGTAAAGAAGTGAAAGGCAACCCTGATAAAACGTAATCAATGCATTCTATATTGAGCTCCTCCATATACTTCTTTATATTTTCAGCTGAACCGTGTACAACAATGACATTCTGCTCATCTTTAAACTTTCTTTTTAATTCTTTGAAAAATACTTCATTAATTTCAATAAGAAGAAATATTGTTTCCTTCTTTTTTCTCTTCATAATCTCTTTCGTAAAAACCCCTGTGCCAGGCCCTAACTCTACAATACATTTCGCTTTATTAAAATCAATTACATCGACCATTTTCTTTGCTAATATTTTTGAACTTGGCGCAATTGCACCAGTATGTTTTGGATGCTTTATAAATTCATGTAAAAATGTAATGAGCTGCATGTAAACCTCTCCTCATTCGTTCGATAGTTTTTAACTTGTGTCTAAGTATAACTATCGTTTCTTAATAAAAATTGAGGAAGTTTCTTAAGATTTTATGAAGAATAAAAAAAACAGCTATCGCGTGTAGCGATAGCTGCCCCTTATTACTTCGCACTCACGATCTTATAATAAGAACGAACCGTTAAGAAGTAATATCCAATATAGATGACACCGTATACTCCAATACTAATGAGAAGCGGAATCATAATTTCAAATGGTAATATGTTCCCTAAACCTTTTAATGCAAACAAGCTGTGCAGGATTCCGATTACTAACGGAATCGCAAAGATAAAGCTTACTTGTTTTGCAATAGCTTTTTTCATTTCTTGTTTTGTGACCCCTATTTTGTGAAGTACAACATAACGCTCACGATCAGCATTTGCTTCTGTTAATTGTTTAAAGTAAATGATAGAACCTGTTGCTAGTAAGAATACAAGTCCTAAGAACATTCCGATGAACATCATTAATCCTGTTCCTTCAAGCCCCATATGGAAACCAGTGTAGAAATCTCTAAATGATGGCACCATTTCTGATTCACCAGCTGGCATCACTTTTGTTAATTTTTCTGTTAACACTTTACTATCTTTTTCATCTTTTACATCAATATTTTTTACAACGCGTGTTCCAAATGCTTGCTTCGCTTGTTCATACATTTCATCTGAAACGACAACAACTAATTCACCTAAATTTGTAATCGCAACGTCATTTGCACCTTGGATTTTTAATTGCTTCGTTTCGTTTCCAATTTGGAATACTGCTCTGTTTCCTTTATATTGTGGACTAAACTCATGTCCTTCAATATACGAACTATCATATATAAATGCTTCATCAGCAGCTACATTCACTGTTTCTGCGTCGATTTTCTTAGCAAGCTTATTAAATTCAGATTGAGACATAAATTGATATTTCTCTGAGATACTGTAGTTCATATTAAAGATGAAATCAACTTTATCTCCTTCAAACTTCCCTTTTACAGGAACTGTCTCAATTTCAAATTGATCTTTAATCGGATGATCTTTCTTCTCTTCTGCAAAAATCGCATTTACTTTCTTATCAAGCGCTGCATCTTTTTTCTCATAAGAATAGCTATATGGTGCAGCAACTTTTGATTGCGTAAATGTGTTGTAATACATCGTAACTGACGTACCAACCGCTGTTAATGTTACCGCACTTAAAATAGAAATTGTCGCAAGTGATTTTGCATTTCCTTTAATACGATATAGTAGCTGCGACGTCGTTACCATATTCATACCGTTATAAAACGCTGACTTATTATTTCTTGCACGTTTCAATACAAATACTGTGAAGAACATAAACAGTAAATAAGTCCCTGCTACTGTCGCTAATAAAATGTATAATGCAACGACCATAAAGTCTGCATATTTAACAGCCTTCATGAACATTAATGCTAAAAAATAACCTGAACCGATTAAGACAACTGAAATTAATGCCATAATAACTGATCCTTTTGGCATTGCTTCTCCTTCACGTTCGGCGCGGAAAAGTTCAATTAGCTTAAATCGATAAATTAAACGATATCCTTGAAGTGATGTATATAAAATAATCACAAAGAAAATAAGTGCTGTATCAATAATGGCAGCCATCGGTACTTCAAAATGAACATTTAAGTTTAATCCCATCATGCTTACTAGCAGTTCAAGGAATAATTTTGAAAGGACACTACCAATCGCAATACCGATAATTAAAGACATTAATCCCATTAACATATTTTCATAAAAGAGCATTTTACCAATTTGTCTTTTACGGATACCTAATAACGAATATAAGCCAACTTCTTTTTTACGTTTACGTGTAAAGAAACCGTTCGAATATATAATAAACACTGCTACGAAAATGATAAGCATGACACTTGAAACTTGGAACGCTCCGCTAATTTTTTTTGAAGCTTCTGCAGCTTTTTCCATTTGTGAATTGTATTGCAGTGCTTTAAATGTAAAATAAATAACGATACTAAAAATCATAGATGCAAAATATACAAAGTAGTCTTTAAAGTTCCGCTGTATGTTGCGGAGGGCAATGCTAGATAAGGTCATCAGCCATACCCCCAGAAATAGAAGACATTACATCAACAATTTTTTGGAAGAACTGTTTACGCGTCGATTCACCGCGGTGCAATTCTTTATATAGTTCACCATCTTTAATGAAAATAACTCGTTTACAATAACTTGCTGCAAATGCATCATGCGTTACCATTAAAATTGTTGAGTTATCATATTCGTTTAACGACTTCATACTTTCAAGTAAATCTGTTGCAGATTTAGAATCAAGCGCTCCAGTTGGCTCGTCTCCGAAAATCATACTTGGATTCGTAACAATCGCACGTGATGCTACGCAGCGCTGCTTCTGTCCACCAGATACTTGATATGGGAACTGACTTAAAATATGATCAATACCGAATTTCTTTGAGATTTCAAGAACGCGGCGATCAATCTCACTCGCTTTCACCTTTGATAACGCAAGTGGTAAAGCGATATTCTCTTTCACCGTTAACGTATCTAATAAGTTATAATCTTGGAAAATGAAACCTAAATGATCGCGGCGGAATAACGCTAACTTATCGTCATTCATTTTTACGATATCTTTTCCATCAATTAAAATTTCACCGTTCGTCGCATTATCAATTGTAGAAAGAACGTTTAGTAGAGTCGTCTTACCAGAACCTGAAGGTCCCATAATTCCAACGAACTCACCTTCTTTTACTTGTAAGTTAATACCTTTTAACGCTGCAAATTTATTACCACCCGTGTCATATACTTTTTCAATATTTTTTGCTTCTAGCACTGTTTTCATCTCGACATCCCTCATTTCATCTATTCTCTATTTTCAACTATATACACTCTCTACTCTTGCCACTATCGATGTTTCTTACACAAACATGACAGTTATGTAAGGCACATAAGTAAAGAAATCAAAAAGTTAACGTAATGAATTAAAGTACTTTGTTACTATAACATTGGGATATCATACCATCCATTCATTCTCCTTACAGGAACATTACAATTTTGTAAGGTAAAAAATGCACCTACAAAGTTGTGCACGAAATGTCGGATGGAGCTATTTCGTTCCTGCTATTCTATGTACAGAGGAGGTCATAATATGGATTCACTTAAAAATATGAATGCTGCAATGCAGTATATCGAAAACAACCTTACACATGAAATTGATTTTAAAGAAGTCGCAAAAATAGCTTACTGCTCCGAATATCATTTCAAGAGAATGTTTTCTTTTTTAGCTGGCATATCACTATCAGAATATATTCGCTGTAGACGTCTTACTCTCGCTGCCTTTGAACTAAAAAACAACAATGTAAAAGTCATTGATATCGCTATAAAATATGGATACAACTCACCAGATTCATTCGCTCGTGCATTTCAAAACTTGCACGGTATAACACCTTCAGAGGCCCGAAATAGTAGCCATTCTTTGAAGGCTTATTCACCAATGACCTTCCAATTATCCATTCAAGGAGGAAATGAAATGAACTATCGAATTGAAGAAAAAGAGCCCTTTCGAATTATAGGTATTACAAAACGAGTACCAATCGTTTTTAACGGTGTAAATGAAGAAATTGCTTCTATGTGGAAAAGTTTAAACCCAGAGTCTATTCAAACATTAAAGTCCCTTTCAAACATTGAACCTAATGGAATTATTAGTGCTTCTACTAATTTTTCTGAAGGAAGAATGGAGGAAAAAGGAGAACTTGATCACTATATTGGAGTAGCCACAACAAAGGATTGTCCAGAGCAATTCGCGCAACTTGAAGTCGCAGCTTCAACATGGGCTATATTCGAAGCTGTCGGTCCATTTCCTGATGCACTACAAAATGTATGGGGGCGCATTTATTCTGAATGGTTCCCTTCTTCGAACTATGAACTAGCGGAAGGACCGGAAGTATTGTGGAATGAACAGAAAGACATATCTTCTCCAAACTTTAAAAGTGAAATTTGGATACCGGTTTTGAAGAAGTGATAAAAAAACAAAGCTGCTCTTCCCTAAAAGGAAAAGCAGCTTTATTTACATTTTCAACTCTTCTTTATAAATACTATATGACTTTATTGTTGATACGATAATACATATTAATATGATTCCAATCCCCATAAAAATATTAAATGGATCTGGAAGCAAAGCCCCGGCATATATACAAAGTGAACCTATTACAAATACCCTCGAAGCAAATCTATGTGTTTTTCTCCAAACTACAGGATTTTCTAATGTCCAGTCCATTCGAATGCCTACTAACCCGTTCGGCTTCGTTTGTTGCATGTAATTACCTAGTACAAGAAACAATGTTCCAAGTCCAAAATTAAATGCAATTGAGCCCGATGCAATATAATTAGACGCTGCTAATAGTGCAAATAAGTTACAACCGAATCCTATTAAAAGAATTGCATAATGGACTGCGGAAAGGACTTTAGCATGCTGTTTATACTTATCTTTCGTTACATCAATATACCCAAGAGCTAGCCATATCAAATACAGCAACATCATGCTACCTATTGAAACAGAACTTGCTTCTACTTTAGAAAAATATCCATCTACTACTCCTGCCGCATTATAATGGCGTGGAATTTGTTCTGGTAAATATGGCCATACAATATACCATCCAATTGCAATGCCAATAATTAAACTCCATGGTAATACGTGTCTTTTCATCCTCTCTCCCCCATAATTTTTTATTAGGCCCCTATTTCTTTTTTATAGGCAACATAAGAATATCCCATCGTTAATCCTACTGCACCAATAATAATTCCAACCATTACGAAAGATTTCCACGCCACTGGTGCAAAAACACTTAAAATCATAATGATCCCCAATGCAACAAACACCTTTCCGCTAAAACGGTGCGTTTTTCTCCACACTTCTTCGTTACTTAATGTCCACGGTGTTTTTATACCTACAAAGTAGTTTGGTTTACATTGTGGTAAATAGTTTCCGATGACTATAAATAAAATACCCACTAATAATTCCGGCACGCGATTAATGAATAAATTGTATCCTAATCCACTTGTAATAATATCTATATTCCCTACAAATAGTAGCAGTAGTATCCCGTTATTCATCATCATAAAAGCTTTAGAAAACTTCTCGTAGTTCGCTTTCTTTGGATCAATCTTTGGTAACACGTTTAGAAAAATATATAAAACAATCATAATTCCAACCATAGAAAGCATTCCATACGATTTAGAAGAATATCCATCTACTTTACCGCCGCTCCAATGCGTTGCAATTGTATCCGGTAAATGTGGCCAAGCAAACGCCCAAGCTAAACAAGTTATAACAATTAATAAGATTGCAAAAAGATGCTTTTTCATTTCCCCTCTTCCCCCTTATTCGTAAATGTAAACACCCAAGTCAACAAATCTTGAAAGACCGTTGTGTTTAAAGAGTACACAACGAATTGCCCTTTCTTTTCATCTTGAATAAGTTCAGCATTTTTAAGTGCGCTTAAGTGGTGTGAAATACTTGGTTTTGTCATATTGAAATGTTCAGCAATCTCACCAGCGGTTAGATCACCTTCTTTTAATAAGTCTAAAATTTTTCGCCTTGTTGGATCTGCTAATGCTTTGAATGCTTGATTCAATGTCTTTCTTCCTTTCGATAATTAGACATTTAGATATTTATCTAAATGTTAAACCGATTACCGTTATTTGTCAATTTCATCCAGCGCCCTTTTTACTTTTCTCACTTTTAACCTATACTGTTTACTAGCTTATCTTTCAACATAATGAAAAGACTTGAAACACATGATACACTATAGCTACAATTGTTTTTTTTGAGGAGGAATATACATATGTATAAAATTTTAATCGTTGAAGACGATCCAAATATTTCATCATTACTGCAATCTCACATTCAGAAGTACGGTTATGAGGCTGTGGTAGCAGAGAATTTCGATGATATTATGGAATCGTTTAACGCTATGAAACCACATCTTGTTTTACTTGATGTAAACTTACCGAAATTCGATGGTTTCTACTGGTGCCGTCAAATTCGTCATGAATCTACTTGTCCAATTATTTTCATTTCAGCTCGTGCTGGTGAGATGGAACAAATTATGGCAATTGAAAGCGGTGCGGATGATTACATTACAAAACCGTTCCACTACGATGTTGTAATGGCGAAAATTAAAGGACAATTACGTCGTATTTACGGTGATTATGCACCGAATATTTCTGAACGTATCGTTGAAGTAGAAGGTTTAAAACTATTCCCAGAACGTCCTGAAATTCACTTCGGATCTGAACAAGTTCTTTTAACGAAGAAAGAAGCTATTTTAGCTGAAATGTTATTATCTAAATTCCCTCGTACAGCGAGCCGTGAAGATTTATTAGCTGCGCTTTGGGATGACGAGAGCTTCGTTGAAGAAAATACATTAAACGTAAACATTACGCGTCTTCGTAAAAAGTTTAATGAGCTTGGCATTGAGAACTCTATTGAAACAGTACGTGGACTTGGATATCGCTTTAACGCAACTTGGAGTGAATAAGCATGAAGCTATTTTTACGTGATCATTTTGCATTTTTCCTACTGTACGTTTTAAACTTCGGTATCATTTTCGTTCTTTATGATGCAGTAGATGGATTTCAAAACAATAAATTTTACTTCGTCGTTTTAAGTTTATATTTATTTATTTGTTTCCTTGCTTACCGTTACGTTCGCAATCGTAGAATGTACCATAGATTAAGCGAGCAACCAGAAAAAATGGAAGATGCGTTTATTGAAAGAGCGACTGCTCCGATGCCTCACGGTGTCAATGAACTCGTGCGTACGCAGTACCGCCTCTTCCAAAAAGAACTACAATCGTATGAAGTAAAACAACAAGAACATCAACTATTCATTAACCATTGGGTACATCAAATGAAGACACCTGTTTCTGTTATGCAGCTTATGGTGCTAGAAATGGAAGACGAGCATTTAATTCCAAAGTTTAAAAAAGAATTAGAGCGTCTAAACCAAGGGCTTGATATGGCTTTATACATGGCTAGGTTAAATAACTTCCATGAAGATTTCCATGTCGAGACGATTTCATTAAAAGATACGGTAACAAAAAATATTAATGGATTAAAAGAACTATTCATTCGTAATGGTGTCTTCCCTGTTTTAGAAGTCCATTCTGATTTAAAAGTTGCTTCTGATGCGAAATGGCTAAAATTTATCATCTATCAATTAATGACAAACGCTGTTCGTTACTCCGGTGAGCGCGGAAAGAAAGTTTTCTTATCTGCTTACCGAAACGGAAAAGATATTATTTTAGAAGTTCGTGATGAAGGTGTTGGTATTCCACAAGAAGATATTCGAAGAGTATTTGAACCGTTTTACACTGGGAAAAACGGTCGCGCCTTCGGAGAATCTACTGGTATGGGACTTTATATTGTAAGTAAAATTTGTGATTATTTAGGTCACTCTGTCAAACTAGATTCTGAAGTTGATAAAGGAACGACGATTAAAATCATCTTCCACAACGCTGCAAATAATCAAGCAGAACATACGGAGAAGGTGACCGAAGCATGATCGTAACATATGCAAGCAAAATGTATGAGAACTCACTCTCATACATTTTTTGCAATACAACTACTTCTATATCTTCTAGCCGGAGGTATAATCTATGACATTTTGGCAATTTGCATTTAAAAACGTCACGCGCAACTCAAGAGCTTATTTTGCTTACTTTGTAAGTAGCTCCTTTTCCATTGCTGTGTTCTTTTCGTTTGCTGTTTACTTATTCCATCCGAAATTACAAAACTTTGACATGACCTCTGAAATTTCAGGATTAATGATATTTTCAGAAGTAGTAATTGTATTTTTCTCTTTCTTCTTTTTACTATATTCCATTGGTACTTTTTTAAAAGTTAGAAAAAAACAATTTGGTATTCTGACCATTTTAGGAATATCGAGAAAACAATTACATCGTCTTATTTTTATGGAGAATATGTTAATCGGGATTTTATCTATCTTTTTCGGCATGCAGTTTGGAGTTGTTTTTTCTCAATTTTTCTTATTAGTAACAGCCAAACTTACCCATGTTCCAGGAATATATTTATACGGGCCTACTAACGCGTTTATTTTAACAACCATTGTTTTCCTTAGTCTTTTTATCATTGTATCTGCATTCACACCAATGCTTATTCGTACAAAAAAAGCAGTACACCTTTTAAAAACAAATGGTGGAAAACAAAAAGAAAGAAAACCATCCATACTTGTTTCATTATTTGGTGCGATTTGTTTATTTGGTGGTTATGCGTTAGCTGGAAATCCTAAATATTTCGTATCAGTAAGCCCGCAAATCGGTGTTATATATATGGTTTCAAGTATTTTCGTTATCCCAATGCTTGTTACAATTGGAACATATTTCTTCTTTTCACAAATTAGTTTCTTACTTATTTATATTTTAAAGAAAAGAAGGAAGTTTTATATGAAACGGATTAATATGCTTTGGATTTCGGATTTAGCAAGCCGTATTCGAACGAATATTAATATGCTGTTTATTGTAGCCATGCTATCTACAATTGCTTTCACAATGATTACGTTTCTATATGGATTCGGGAAATTTATTAAGCTAGAGGTGAATAGAACTTCTCCTTTTCCAATTTCTTATTTTTCTTATGATGCGAACCCTTTTGTTACAGAGCATTTAAATTGGCTTGAGCAACAATTACAAAAAGAGCATTTCCCCTATCAAAAAATAAAAGCTGATATATATGAAACACCACTAAAAGAAGATAAAGATATAGCTATTTATAATGACGTATACGCAATTAAGCAAAGTGACTATAACAAACTTGCAGATTCTTTACGAATGAAACAACTATTTATGGATGATAACGAAGCATATGTGCTAACAGGGACATCTTATATCACCATATTCAACGAATTTGAGCAAAGCTACAAAAGAGATTACATTACACTCTCTAGTACAAATACGAAATTACGAGTGAAAGGCTATGAGCATGTGAATGCAATTCCAGCTGGCTTTTCATATCAAACGATAGTTTTGCCTGATGTTATCGTAAATAACTTACCTAGCACCGTAAAGCATATATCAGCATACAATTACAAAATTCAAAACTGGGAACAGACATATGAAATTGCTGATAATTTTATAGAAAAAGTTCAAAAAGATCGAAATAAATCCCAGTATGAAGGACCTCTTATTCGTTCCTTTGAATCAGCAGGATCGTTATACAAAATAACATCAGGCAGTGCTGCATTTTTCCTAATTGGGACATTTTTAGGAGTTATTTTCTTCATTGGAGCTGGTAGCGTTCTTTACTTTAGAATGTATACGGATTTGACGAACGAACAAGAGAAATATATAACGATTTCTAAAATCGGTGTAACAGATACAGAGATGAAACGATCTGCAACCATTCAACTTAGTATTTTATTTTTCATTCCGTACATTATGGCATCCATTCATACAATGTTCGCAACAAAAATGCTACAAGATGTAATTGGTTTATCTCTGTTCAAAGAGGTTTCAGCCGTTCTTATTATTTTTGGATTCGTTGAAATCGTATTTTTCGTATTCATTCGTTCACTTTATATGCAAAAATTATCACAATACACGAGTGGACAAAATATTTAAAACAAACTTGATGAAAAGAGTATTTCCTATGCTCTTCTCATCTTCACCCTATCAGGAGGTTCAGGTGAATGACATTTTGGCAGTTTGCATTTAAAAACGTGACGCGGAACGCCAGAGCTTATTTCGCCTATTTTGTAAGCAGTGCGTTCTCCATCGCAATCTTTTTCTCATTTGCAGTTTATTTATTTCATCCTAAATTGCATATGACAGACGTGAATTATTCTCTGAACATATTAATGACAATTTCAGAAGTTGTCATTGTGTTCTTTTCATTTTTCTTTTTACTGTATTCAATCGGGACGTTTTTAAAAGTACGAAAAAAACAGTTCGGGATTTTAACAGTACTTGGCATATCTCAAAAACAATTAAAGCGACTCATATTTATAGAAAATATGTTAATTGGTGCTCTTTCTATATTTTTTGGCATTCAACTTGGAGTTGTCTTTTCACAGTTCTTTTTATTAGTTACCGCCAAAATTACACACGTACCTGGTTTATATTTATATCCGCCTACAAGTGCTATCGTTTTAACTATCATCATCTTTCTCGGGCTCTTCATTCTCGTATCATCTTTTACACCGATGCTCATTCGCACGAGAAAAGCCGTACGTCTTTTAAAAGAAGGAAAACAACAAAAAGAAAGAAAAGCATCCGTGCTCATCTCTCTATTTGGTGCGGCATGTTTAATAACTGGATATGTATTAGAATCCAATCCATTATATTTTATGTCGTTAGGCGATATCATTGGGCTTTTATATGCCGTCTCTAGTATATTTGTTATTCCATCGCTTATTGCAGCTGGAACATACTTTTTCTTTTCACAAATTAGTTTTTTACTTATTCGTATTTTAAAAATGCGAAGAACGTTTTATATGAAACGAATTAATATGCTTTGGATTTCGGATTTAGCAGCGCGCATTCGGACAAACATTAACATGCTTTTTATTGTAGCGATGCTATCAACACTCGCTTTTACAATGATTACATTCTTATACGGTTTTGGGAAATTTACAAAGTTTGATGCAATTAGACAAAACCCTTTCCCGTTTACGTATTTATCACATACTGAAAATACATTAGCTGATGAACATTTAAACTGGTTAGAGCAGAAATTTAATGAAGAGCATTTTACTTATACGAAATTTAAAACGGATATATATGAAGTATCTTCAGCTGAAGATAACACGCAGCTCTATTACGCAATTAAACAAAGTGACTATAATGTACTTGCTAAATCATTAAATTGGGAAAAACTCACGGTAAATAAGAATGAATCTTATATTCTTATGAAAGACTTAGATGATCAAGTTATTGGAACACTTCACAATGAAGAAAAGAAAAATACTCTTACACTTACTCAAAACAATTTACAACTACAAGTGAAAGAATATAAAAGTTATAGCCCATTCCCAAACAGCTTAATATACCAATTACTCATACTATCTGATGAAAATGTAGAATCCTTATCCACAGTTTCCAAACAAATGAGTGTATATAACTTCAAAGTTACAGATTGGGAAAAAGCACATAATATCGGTTCATCGTTTATAACAAAAATTGATAACGATAATGCAGCAATTCAAGCAGAGCATCCACCTTTCCATGCAAGTGAAGCGAGCGATTCCTTATATAAGACAAAACTAAATGTCGCTTCGTTCTTCTTAATTGGTACTTTCTTAGGTGTTATCTTCTTTATCGGTGCTGGTAGTGTTCTTTACTTCCGAATGTATACAGATTTAACAAATGAGCAAGAAAAATATATAACGATTACGAAAATTGGCTTAACTGAAACTGAAATGAAACGTTCAGCGACAATTCAGCTTGCGATTCTTTTCTTCGTGCCTTACATTATGGCATCAATCCATACGATGTTTGCGACAAAGATGCTACAAGAAGTTCTACATCTCTCGTTCTTCGCTGAGATTACAGTCGTACTGTTGATTTTTGGAACAGTTGAAATTTTATTTTTCCTTTTAATTCGTTCCTTTTATATGCAAAAATTATCACAACATATTAAGTTTTAAAAGTAGAAAGGTGATTACTATGGAAGAAGTATTACACATAAAAAACGTCTCAAAAGTATATGAGGGAAAAGTCCCTCATACTGCTTTAAAAAATATAAATTTACACGTAGATAAAGGGGAATTCGTTGCCATTATGGGTCCATCTGGTAGCGGGAAATCTACATTTTTAAACGTTATTTCTACAATTGATTCTCCTACTTCTGGTGACGTCGTTATTAACGGAAAAAAACCACACACATTTCGTAGAGAGAAGTTAGCTATTTTCCGCCGCCAAGAGTTAGGATTTGTTTTCCAAAACTTTAACCTACTAGATACACTAACAATCGGTGAAAATATCGTACTACCTTTAACATTAGATAATGTTCCATTAAAAGAAATGGATGAAAAGCTTGATAACATTTCAAAAAAGCTTGGAATTGATCATATTTTGGACAAACGTATTTTTGAAGTTTCTGGAGGACAAGCACAGCGTACTGCAGTAGCACGTGCTGTTATTCATCACCCTTCTCTCTTACTAGCCGATGAACCGACAGGGAACCTGGATTCAAAAGCCGCTATTGATGTAATGGAGTTATTTACGAAATTAAACAAAGAAGAAGATGCAACGATTTTAATGGTTACGCACGATCCGTTTGCAGCAAGTTATTGTAACCGTGTTATTTTCATTAAAGATGGAGAGCTTTACAATGAACTGCACCGCGGATTATATCGCGAGAAGTTTTATCAAGAAATATTAGATGTTCTAGCCTTATTAGGAGGAAGACGTGGATGACGTTTTGGCAATTCGCATTTAAAAATGTCTCACGTAATTCAAAAGCATATTTCGCCTACTTTGTAAGTAGTGCGTTTTCTATCATGGTTTTCTTTTCATTTACTGTATACGCGTATCATCCACGCTTACAGAGTGTACAAAGCTTTCAAGAACGTGATCCTCTAATGAATTTAGCTAGTACAGCACAGCTTGTGATTGTTATGTTCTCGTTCTTCTTTCTCTTATATTCAATTGGAACATTTTTAAATGTGCGGAAGCAGCAATTCGGGATACTCACTATTCTTGGTATCTCACAGAGACAATTAAAAAGATTGTTATTTACCGAAAACATGATAATTGGGATATTATCCATCTTTATCGGCATTCAAGGTGGACTTGTATTTTCTAACTTTTTCTTATTAGTCACTTCGAAATTAACAAACGCGAAAGGTCTCTATTTATATTGGCCAACAGAAGCGATTATCGTTACAACCGTAACGTTTATCATTTTATTTTTAATCGTTTCTACATTTACACCAATGTTTATTCGTACTCGAAAAACAACGAAGCTTATTAAGGGTGTTAACAAAGAGAAGAGCGAAAAAAAACCATCTATACTCATTTCACTATTTGCTTTAACTTGTTTAGGACTATGTTATTATATTGCCGGTTATCCGCAAGGCTACATAACGGAAAAAAATGCACAAAATGGATCTGTATTCTTAATTATGCTATCTATTTTACCGCTTGTAGTGATTGGGACGTATTTATTTTTTTCACAAACATTTCTTCTCTTTATCTATATTTTAAAGAAACGAAGAAAGTTTTACTTAAAACAAATAAATATGTTATGGATTTCAGATTTAGTTTCTCGTACACGCAGTAATATTAATGTACTCTTTATTGTTTCTATGCTATCTGCACTTGCATTTACAATTATTATCGGGTTATTTGCTGCAAACAATAATACGAAAGCACCCATACTAGAACGATATCCAATACCATTCACCTATACATCAGAAGGTGTTAATGCATTTGAACAAAAGCATATTACTACGATTGAAACTGAACTTACAAATGCTAATTTTCAATATGACAAATATAAGTTTACCGTTTTAAAAGATACAGCTTCAAAAGAATCAATTGCCATTATGAAAATGAGTGATTATAACGCAATAGCACAGCAATTAAACAGACCAAAAATCACTCTCGATTCTTCACAAGTTTATAATATTTCTCGCTATTCACCAGCGTTATTAAATCTCGTGTCTAACCCATTTGCGAAGCAGAACACAATTACACTTGGCTCTAATAAAAAGGAATTTCAAATTAAAGGTTTTATTAATAGAGGAATTGAGCCTCCCTTTGCATTACCTCACTTAATTGTGATGCAAGATGAAGTAATTGAAAATATGATTCCTCATATTGAAACAATTACAGTCTATAACTACTTCGTGGAAAATTGGGAAAATGCAATTGTCCCAACAAAAAATATATTAAAAAGCTTAGATCATGATGCAGAAATTTTGTATGAAGCACATAAAAATGAAGAAAATTTCATTAAACCATTTTATATTTATACAGCTACGGATGAACTCGTTCATAGTAAAGGAAATGCAGTCGCTCAATTCTTTATTTGGGCATTTCTCGGCTTTATTTTCTTTATCGGAGCAGCTAGTGTTTTATATTTCCGTATGTATAATGACTTAACAACTGAAAGACAAAAGTATATTACGATTACAAAGCTTGGCTTAACTGAATCAGAAATGTTTCGCTCTGCAACGATTCAATTAGGAATTTTATTTTTCGTTCCTTACATCGTTGCTGGTGTTCACACATTATTTGCGGTTAAGTTTTTACAAAGCATGTTTTCTTTCTCCTTATTAAAAGAGACATGTATCGTACTCACCTTTTTCGGGATTATCGAGATCATTTTCTTCTTCTTAATCCGTTCTCTGTACATTAATAAATTATCACAGCATATAAAAATATGAATAAAATAGCCTTGTGCAATATGCACAAGGCTATTTTCAATAGTTTTTAATAATTAGCAGCAATATCCGCCGTAGCCGCCAGCATAACCGCCATAACCACCATAACCACCATAGCCACAACCGCCGCCTCCGCCGAAGCAGCTAGCACCGATGATAATTAATAAAATAAACAATACGATTAGAAGCGCAAAACCGCCTCCGCAACCATGTCTGCGGTTACAATCATCATGTCTGTGTTCACACTTTTCGCTCATTACCCTATTCCTCCTTTAGTATCATTCATAACAAGTTCACCTTGCTCTAAATGAGGGGATTCCATTTATATTATGTTTTCAGGGCGAATAGGAAGCTTGGCTTACCTAAAAACGGGCTTGTTTTAGGAATTGGGCTTTATTAAAAAGCGAATGAGCCTTATCCAGATGTAAGCATAAAACATTTGACATACTCTTAATTTCTTACTAATATTTAATTGAACGATCAATCAATTTTTTGATTATACATTTAAATCATATAAATTAGGAGTTGAATAGCGTGACTGATTCTTTTATTGCAGAGGCTAGGCGTGAACAAATTATTCTTGCATGTATTGATACATTAGAAGAGGTTGGATATAACAATTTAAGCTTAACGAAGGTAGCAAAAAAAGCTAAGATTAGCACCGGACTTATTTCTTATCATTTTAACGATAAGCTTTACCTTATGAATCGCACATTACAATTTTTAGTTGCCAAACAACATGAATTTATTAGTAATCGAGTACTATTAGCTCAATCTGAAATAAATAAACTAGAGGCTTTTATTGAAGCACACTTGGCTTATCAAGAAACTCATTACAAAAATAATATTGCCTTAATTGAGATTGTCTTTAATGCAAGAAATGAAGAGAACGTTCCTTATTACAGAATCGAAGACGACGAAGAGGAGGATGCTCTTAGAACGATGTTATTAGATATTTTGAAGACTGGTCAACAAAATGGCGTGTTTTCCGATTCTTTCCAAACCGACACATTAGCTTCATTTATTTTAGGAGCAATCGAAGAAAGAATGCTGAAGGCAAATTCATCTATATCCATAGAAAATTACTCAGATGAGCTCATAAAAATGGTGAAGAAACTCACTGTTTAAATATGCCTTGATTAAAAAAATATATATGAAAGGATGAACTACACATGAAAAAGGCATCTGTCATTGGATTAGGTTTTTTAGAAAAATTACTTGCTATAGTAAGCCCAATCCTTTTAGGCATTATTGGATATTTTTCACCTAAATTAATAGAGATTATAAAAAGGATTCCTCTCTTTTCTGATTCAAAAATTATAGAACTTTTAAATTTTATTAACCCCTTCTGGCTTCCTATTATCCTCATGCTAATTGGTGTTTTTGCAGGAATTTTATTTTCTTTAATTATTTATAGTGACGCTTTAAAGATGAACATTACTTCGGAAAGCATTCACGTGAATAAGGACGATCAAAAGAAACAAATCACCAGATCAAATGTAAAAGCCGTTTTTGTAGATAAGCGTCAAGTGGTTATCATTGATCAAGAAGACCGAGAATGGTTACGTGAAACATCTGACATTAACCCAAGCAAAATTAAAGATACTTTCTTAATGCAAGGCTTCCCCTGGGTGGAACAAGATCCTTATAAACATGAGTATAGCTTATGGAAATTAGAGGATGAGCGATTTAATAAAAGCATAAATACTATTTTGTATGAAAGACGAAATGCCCTTCGAGAAGGAAACTCGAAAAAAAAGAAGCATTTACGCAAAGATTTGAATGAGCTAGGAGTCTTTGTCAAAGACGATGGAGAAGATCAGTATGTCCGTTCCATTAAGTAATAGAAAGCACAAAAAACGAATAAAACCTACAGAGAAATTACATTTCCTCTGTAGGTTTTATTCGTTTAAATCTGATCTCCTCTCCTAAAGAAACATATTCAACAAAAGAGCAAAACCAAATGCAATAAATGATAACAATGTCTCGAGTACCGTCCACGTTTTAAACGTTTCCTTCACCGTCAAACCTAAATACTCTTTTACAAGCCAGAACCCTGCATCATTTACGTGAGAAAACATTAATGAACCTGCACCGGTTGCAATAACGAGAAGCTCTAAATTCACACCAGACATGTGCTGAATAACTGGTGAAACAATCCCTGCTGCTGTCGTTAATGCTACTGTAGCTGAACCTGTTGCAATTCGAATTAAACCAGCTACCATGAAAGCTAATACGATTGGTGATAACGAAATATGTTCTGCCATTTGTGCAATAGCTGTTCCAACGCCGCTTTCAATTAATATTTGTTTAAATCCACCGCCTGCACCAATTATTAAAATAATAGAACCGACAGGCAATAAACTTTCATCTGTTAATTTTTTAATCATCTTTTTATTAATACCTTGTTTGATACCAAGTAAATAAAATGCTGCGAAACATGAAATAAGTAAGGCGATTACTGGACTTCCTATAAACACGAAAAATTCAGTCAATTTTTTCGGTAATGAAATATATGGTGCAACTACTGATAAAATCATCAATACAACTGGTAATAAAATAATAAAGAATGAAACTTTACGACTTGGCAAATCAGTTGATACTGTCGTAACTCGAACAAGCTCCGGTTCATTTTCAGGTATAACCCTCTTATGTACCCACTTTGCAAATATTGGGCCTGCTATAATAGCCGTCGGTAACGCGATAATTAATGAATATAAAAGTACCTTTCCTAAGTTCGCGTTATAAATACCGATTGCAGTCATGGCACCTGGATGCGGAGGTACTAGCCCATGTACGATAGATAATCCCGCAATAACAGGTAAAGCAATTAATAATATGTTTTGCTTCGTTGTTTTTCGAATTGAAATTACAAGTGGTAATAAAATAACAATCCCTACTTCAAAAAAGACGGGAATCCCTATAACAAAACCTGCAAATAACATAGTCCAAGGTAATTTTTTTACGCCGAAAAATCGAATAAAGAAATCTGCAACTTGCATGCCTGCTCCTGAATCAGACATCATTTTCCCGAGTATAGTTCCAAGTGCCAAAATACCAACTAAATGACCTAGTACACTACCAACACCAGTTTCATAGGCAGCCACTATTTTCGTTAAGTTCAGTCCAGACATAATAGCTAAAAACAAACTCGCAACTGTTAAACTAATAAATGCATGCCATTTCCACCATGATACCCCTAAAATAACAATTGTGATCGCAAGTAACGTGACGATTAATAAGTATATATCCATCTCTCATTCTCCTTACTTTTATCCCGATTGGTGTGGGCTAATAATTAGTGGGTGATGCCCTCCTCCACTAATTAAAGTTTTACTTTATAAAAAAAGAGGGAACATCCCCTCTTTTTTATACGTCATAATTCACTACATAATGCTGCATTTCTGTATTGTAGTAGCCTTCGCTATATTCAATTACTTCGCCAACTTCATCATAAGAATAGCGCATACGTTTTAATAACGCTGTTCCCTCTTTTTCACCTAGCGCTTCTGCAACGAAATTAGGTGCAAGCCCAACCGCGAATTCATCTCTGAAGTTTTCTAAATGTATACCTCGGTCCTCAACTAAATCGTAAAGCGATTGTAAATCAAAGTCCGATAAATCTGTACTCGCCATTCGAGCTGAGAAATAGTGCGTATAATGAATATACGGCGTATCATTTAACATATATAGGCGCTCGATACGAAAACTCTCTTTACCGAATAATCGAAACGGCACTGTTCCTTCCTCATTATGAACGATTTCTGCTTTTAATAATTTCTTTTGTACTTTATATCCTTCTTCCACTAACACTTCTGTAAATTTCTTACCCTTTGACAGTTTTGTCGCAGAAGTATTACGAATCACTTTCGTTCCTTTGCCGCTCTTCTTTTCCAAATATCCTTCTTGAGCGAGTTCTTTAATCGCATTACGCACTGTAATCTTACTAACTTTGAACTCTTCTTCTAATTGCGGTTCTGAAGGAATATTCGTATGAATCGCATATACGCCATGCAATATTCGATCACGAATAATATTTTTTATTTGTAAATATAATGGTCCTTTTTTCCTCGTTACGTTCACTGTTACACCCACTACCTTTCTACATCACCTACTGATGCCGTCATCGCCCGAAGTATATCTTTCTCTGATGACATTGGCGTATCACCGACGATTGTATGTGCTAGCATTCCAGCTGCTGACGCAAATGAAACAGCTTTCTCTGGTGCAAACTCTTTTATCTCGCCATGAATAATTCCGCTCGTATAAGCATCTCCAGCACCTATTCTATCATATACAGAAAACGTAAGTGTTTTTGCAAAAGTTAACGAACCATCTTTACATATAAACCCGCGAAGCGAATGTGTATTATCACTGTTAATAGAGCGATGAGTACCAGCGATTGTAGCGATATGATACGTTTCAGCTACCTTTGGAATAAGATCCAGCAGCTGCGCTTCTCGCTCCGTCTCTTCTGTTTTCATTCCAAGAACGAACATCGCATCTTTTTCGTTCATCATAACGATATCAGCAAGCCCCAGCATTTCTTCATAATGCGGTTTTGCCTGTTCATATCCGTCTTCTCCCCAAAGTGATGGACGATAATTGCAATCAAAAACGACGGTTCCTCCGTTTTCTTTAACTGCTCTGGCTAAAGACTTCATATGATGGCGTACAGTATCATTCATCGCAAGTGTAATACCGCAAAAATGAACGATATCAATCTCCTTAGCGATTTCTTCAAATTGATACATTTCTTCACATGCCGTATTGAAGCTACTTTCTAATCGATTCGAATATGTAACGCGGCTTGCACGTGCACCGAATCCATTTTCTAAAAAATACATACCTACATATTTACCGCCTCTTGAAACAAGAGAAGTTTGAATCCCTAACTTTTGAATGTAAGATACAGCTGCATCTCCAACCGAATTTTCCGGTAAAGTTGAAATAAGAAGCCCTTCATGCCCTAAGTGAGAAAGTGCCGCTACAACGTTCACACCTGTACCTGAAAATGAGTAATTTAACGTGTTAGCTTGCGACAACAATTCATATCCAGGTACTTGCAGGCGCATCATTACTTCGCCGAACGCTGCAATTTTCTTACGCATATTGATCAACTAGCTTTTTCACGACTGCTAATAATTCACGAACATCTTCTACTTTCGTATTACCAGTTTCTTTATCAATAATAGAAGAGTATACGTGCGGGATAACTTGCTCTACATTTGCCTCAAGCGCAATACGTACAATTGTTTCAAAGTTTTCTTTATCAATTCCACCTGTTGGCTCTAATGCGAATCCTTCTTCTGCACAAGCTTTCGCAACTGCGCGATATTCTTCTTCGTGAGCTAGCCCTTTCATCGGGAAGTATTTCAATGAATTTCCGCCCATATCACGCACAAGTGCGATTGCTGTTTTAATTGGAACGATTGCTTTTTCTTCTCCAGCCGCACTAATTGGGCCAGTAGAAATATTTACGTAACCTACTTTTCCTGTTGGTGATACTAAACTATTAATCCAGCTATCTTTTTCGCCGAGATTTGCACGCGTTGCTCCAACTGAAGGGAACACTTGGTTAATATGGCTACCAGGATAATGCTTCGCAATTTCAGCTACAACTGCTGCTTGGCGATTATCTCCTGCGCCTAGTCCGATTGATACAGCGTCATCAATTTCTTTTCCGTATGCTTTCATAGCTGTAACAGCTTCTTCTACTGTTGGGTAGTCTTTTGATAACACTCCCACTACTACATAACCTTCTGCTGCTTCAAAAATATCTTTTGCATTTTCTATATTGTTTGCTAATACATTTAATGCTACGCGGCCTTTATAAAAACGGTTTTGAATGTTTGTCATTTTAGTTTCCCCCTACGATTTCTCTCAATTTTTCTTCAATCACATGTATGTCATCACCTTGAAGTGGACGTGGATCAATATCAAAGAATCCTTGTCTTACTCCGTAATCACGTGTATAAATGGCGATTTCCCCTTCGCGTAATGCAGTCACAACATCTCTTGCTGATTTGTTTAACTCTTTCTCGTTAATATGAATACGAGCTCTAAAGATTGCTCTTCCAGCTTCATCTTGAACGATCGTTACATTTACACCATTTAATTCTTTTAGCGGCATAAGTACTAGTAGCAATTCTTTTTCTTGCTCGCTCTTATCTTCTTTTACTCCGTACTCATCAAGCGCTTGAAGTAAGCCAAAAGTTGTCTCTTTCCCGACTTTCATACTTCTTCCGATGCAATGTAATTGCACTTTCAGCCATTCGATATATTTTCGTTTACCGCCAACAATACCAGAAGTAGGTCCTTCAATTGCCTTTGAACCACTATAAATGGCAAGGTCTGAATACTTCACATATTTTTGAATGTCTTCTTCAGCTGCCGCATCAACGATAAGTGGTACGTTATTTCGCTGCGCTACTTCCCATGCTTCTTCAACAGAAATCATATTTTTTTGCACTGCATGATGTGATTTCACATAAAGAATTGCTGCTGTATTTTCGCCAATCGCATCTTCAATATGTTCTGCTTTCCCTTCATTTGCGTAGCCAACTTCAACGAGTTTTCCTCCACCTAAGTAAATCATCGTTTCAACAGGAGCACCGTATTGAACGTTATGACCTTTTAACATAATCACTTCGTTTTTCGCGATTACTTCTTGATGAAGTCTTTCACTTTTACGGCGATTTCCTTCTGTAACGATACCAGCGATAGAAAGCGCAATTCCGCTCGATGCTGAATTCACAACGACCGCTGCCTCTGAATCTAGAATTCTCGCAATATGGTCTCCTGCTTTATCTACTAAATCAGCAATTTCCACATAATTTTGTCCACCATGTTTCATCGCATCCATTACTGTATCTGTAGGAGCAGATACACCTAAAATACTCATTCTACCGCTCGCATTAATCACTCTTTTTAATCCGTACTTAGCATTCAATGAATGACCCATTAATTACAACCCCTTTCGTATCAATTCTTTTTTCAGCAATGCGCTGATCCCCTTCTGAATCAATTAACGTAACCTTCTCATCTTTAACCGTAAATAAAGTTAAGTTTGCAATATCCCCTTCTTGAATACGGCCAAGCTCTGGTTTCTTAAGCCACTCTGCCGCATTTTTCGTAACCGCATCAATCACTTCTTCTAGCGGATAACCTAAGTAAAGGAATTTCGAAAGAACGTGAGCCATACTATACACTGGACCATGTATACGATTCTTCCGGTAAATATCCGTACTAATTGTATTAAAGGCAATATCGTGACGCTTCGCCGCTTCTGCTACTTTAAAAGAAAAGCTAGCATTACCGTGACCAACATCTAAATGCACGCCGCGATTCACCGCATCTAACAACACAGGTAGCGGTTTCCCTTCTTCATCAAATAAATTATTTTCTTTCCCGTTTAAATAATGTGTAATCACATCATCTTTTTCTAAAAGAGGTACAACTTCCTCTATACGGGGAGGCGCTGAACCGATATGTACCATAATCGGTAATGATGTTTCTCGAGATAAAGCGCGCGCTACATGCAGCGGTTCAATTCCACTATCACAAACGACACTTTTACTCATTCTCGCCTTTAACCCAACGATTACATCTTTATACTTTTCTACTGCTTCTATCGCTTTCTCTTTATCTATCCATTCCATATTGGATAGTTCATCAATTCGTTTCAAACCGATGCGAGAAATATTTAAAAAGGCAAATAAATTTGTCTTTGCCTGCTCTCTACTTTTTACTAAATCTGCAATGCGATTAGCACCGCAACTACCCGCATCAACAATTGTCGTTACCCCTTGCTTAACGCCAATTTCATCCACCTCATCGCCATACGGATCAAACTCTGGAAAAGCATGAACGTGTAAATCAATCCAACCACTCGATACGTAAGTACCAGAGTAATCAAGAACCTTTCCACCCTCGCCAGCACCAGCTTTCGTCACCTGTGCGATTTTGTTATTTTCAATTACAATGTCAATCTCTTCCCCGTTCACACGTTTCACATTACGTAGTACGAATCGTTCTGTCATTGTATTTCCACCCTTTTCTATAAGAAGCCATAAGAATACGCTTACATTAAAGTTTCATTTTATATCTCTTTCACACTTTTAGCGTAACACAAAAAAAGGGAGAAGTAAATATAACGTTATAATGTTTAAAAATACATAAAAAGATGCTCCTCCAAAATGCTAATAGTATAGGAAATTATATCAACGATTTTTTGAATATATCTATCATAACTTACAATATATCAACGATTTTTCAATTATATCTATCATAACTTATAATATATTAACGATTCGACAAAGAATATCGATTTACCGACAAAAAACGTCACTTCCTTTCTTATATAAGAAAAGGCTGTTCCAAATGGCACAGCCTTTTTCTCTATTCCTGAACCGTCACAATAACCCCATCCATATTGTTCCCGGAAATTTCATACTGCTTGTTTGCTGGAACGTTCACTTTCGTATTCTCAGAAACTTTATAATAAGAAACAGTATATTTCTTACCTTCTACTTCAGTTGAAACCTCTTTTTCCTCTTTTAAAAACTCTAAATATTCCTCTAGTGTAAAATTCTTTTTTTGCATAATTGCGCTATGAGGTAGGCCGACATAACGGATATGCCATGGCTCATATTGAATTCCAGTAATGTTACTTTTATTTTTCGGATAACGTAATACAAAGCCATGCTTCCATACGTTCTCTTCAATCCATTTTCCTTCAGGCGCTTTCTCCATTTTCTTTTGAGTAGACCCAATGTCCAGTGATAATCCTAAATTATGTTCACTGTATCCTGCTGGAAGTGCATAATCAGATCCCATTTTTTCATATAGCTGTTTTTGCTCTTGGAAATCTCTATAACCACTACTAATCAAAAAATGGTTAACACTTTCTTTTCCAGCCGCATCGACAACGTTCAAAAACTTTTTCACAACATCCTTTGATAAACGAAGATTTCTATCAAATATTACATAACCTCTTACTAATTCACTATTATGATTTACATTTATAATATCAGACCTAATACTATCTTTTTTTACTGGATAATCCCTGTTAACTAATAATAAATCGCCCTTATAAATTTGTTCCTTCGTAATCTCTTTCCCCTCGGTGTTTGCCGCCTTTACTAGCTCATCTTTCCCGACAATTTTAACATCGATTTCCTTTTGAAATAACGGTGATATATAAACGCCTACACATACTGTGAATGCTATAAAAAAAGAAATAAATACCCACTTTTTCATTTCTAGTTCCTCCTTAACGTAACTTACGTATAGAATAGAAAAAACTATTAAAATAAAAAGTGGGGTAAAGTTTAAATTTTTATTAAATTGTTACATTCTCGTCTTTTGGCAATCGTACTTCAAATAGCGTTCTAACTACATTGCTCTCAGCAGAAATCGTACCGTTATGTTGCTCGACAATATTTTTCGCAATAAATAGTCCAAGGCCTGTCCCGCCACGGTTCTCTGTTCTCGCTTTATCACCTGTATAAAACATATCAAAAAGATAAGGTAAATCTTCTTCTGGAATGCTATCTCCGTAATTCATAATTTGTACGACAACTTCTCCATTATCAACATACCCATTCATATCAACAAATTGCCCATCATACCCGTAACGAACGGCATTTGTTAACAAGTTTTCAAATACTCTAGCTAACAATTTCCCATCACCGTGCATCGGTAAATGAGGATCCACATTCAATCTAGCTTCTAAATGATGTTTTTCTAATAACGGATACAATTCCTCCTCTAACTGTATAAGCAACTCACTTATATCAATCGGCTTTTTATCCAGGTTTAGCATGCCATAATTCATACGTGTAATTTCAAATAGCTCATCAATTAAACTTTCCAGTCTTTGCGATTTTGTATATGCAATTGTGGAGAAATGTTTAATTTGTTCTTTTGTTAAATTTTCATCTTTAAGAATTAAATCTAAATATCCTAACACGGATGTTAACGGTGTTCTTAAATCATGAGCTAAATTCACAACGAGCTGATCTTTACTACTTTCAGCAAAATCTCCTCTTTCAACAGCTTCTTTTAACTTTTCACTTGCAACATTTATTTCACGCGCGATATTTCCAAACTCATCATTTGATGAAACTTGAACTTTATTCGTAAAGTTACCGTTCGCAAGATGATGAATCCCATTAGAAATTTCATCAAAGTATTTTAAATACGGTTTTGTCAAAAAGAAGAAAAAGATAATAGATAACGGAATAAAGAAAATTAAAAAGAAGTTAATGTCTCCAAATTCCCTTACCATTGACCTAAATTGTGCTAAAGGCTCTTCGTAGCGAACCATCGTTTTATAATACAACTGCAATCCTTTATAAATTATATAAGTTACAGTTGCTGCAAGCACCATACTTAACGCAAATAAGGCAATCATTTTAAATCGAAAACTTTTCATCATATTAGCCATTGAAAGTATAACCTACTCCCCACACTGTTTTTATTAATTTATCCTTTCTTTTATCTTCTCCAAGTTTCTTCCGCAAAGTACGAATATGTACCATTACTGTATTTCCACCTTCATAATAATCATCCGCCCATACGTGCTGAAAAATATTTTCCACATTGTATACTTTCTTCGGATGACTCGCTAATAAATATAAAATATCGAACTCTTTCGGCGTTAATTCAATTTGCTCACCATACACATCAACCGTCCTGCGCTCAGGATTAATTACGACTCCGCCTATTTCTAAAGCAGATTTACTCTCCGCTACTTTCGGTTGATTTAACGTAAAAAACCTACGCAGTTGTGCATTTACACGTGCAACTAATTCTATCGGTGTGAAAGGCTTCGTCATATAATCATCCGCACCTAGTACAAGACCTGTCACCTTATCAAAGTCCGAAGTTTTCGCGCTTAAAAAAATAATTGGCATATGATGTTTCGCGCGAATTTGACGCGTCACCTCATAACCATCCATTTTCGGCATCATAATATCTAAAACTACCAAGTCGATTGGCTGCGTTTCAATAATATGAACCGCCTCTTCCCCATCCGCTGCTTTCACAACATGGTACCCTTCTTTTTCTAAATGTATCTCAATTAAGTCAGCAATTTCCGCCTCATCATCAGCGATTAAAATTGAAATGCGTTTCATTTTACTCCCCCTTTTTCATTCCATTTTTATACGCTCGATTGTAAACTAGTCTATCCAATTTGTACAATACAAAAAGGCTACTCGTTAAAGTAACCTTTGTAAATAAAATTATATCAGCGATTATTGAAATATATCGACTTACCGACAATGAACGACAAAATCCTCTCGCTACTTGCGGGCAGCCTAAGGAAACTCCCCTTTACCGCTCAAAAACAATTCGCTGCTTCGTGATTTCCGCCAGCCTTCCGCGATCTACTTCATACTCAGCATCAACGCTTTGCGGCACCCTCACTTTCCCGCCCTCAAGCGTCACTTCCGGTGAAATAATATCCCTCTGCCAATGTCTACTAGAAGCGGATATATCACCAGGAATCGTAAAGTTCGGCAGTGAAGCAAGAGCAACATTTTGCGCTCGTGAAACCCCCATTTCTACCATACCGCCGCACCAAACGGGTATGTTATGCTCCATGCAATAATTATGAATTTGAACCGACTCTGTTAATCCGCCCACTCGCCCTGGCTTAATGTTAACGATGCGGCAACTACCAAGCGTAATCGCAACGCGTGCGTCTTCTAAACCATGAATACTTTCATCTAAACAAATCGGCGTTTCAATTTTCTTTTGCAACTCCGCGTGATCAAGAAAATCGTAATCCGCTAACGGTTGTTCAATCATCATTAATTGGAATTCATCTAGTCGTTTCAGCCTCTCTGTATCCGCTAATGTATATGCTGAATTTGCATCAGCCATTAGCGGGATATGCGGAAACTCTTTTCGAATTTCTTTTAATAACTCATAATCATGCTCTGGCTTTATTTTCACTTTAAAACGCTCGTATCCTTCTTCCGCGTACTTCTCGATTTGTTTTAACATAACCGGAATCGTATTAATCCCAATTACAACGCCGACTTCAATTTCATGACTAGTTCCGCCAAGTACTGTCGCTAGCGATTTCTTTTGACGCTTCGCATATAAATCCCAAACAGCCCCCTCTATTCCGGCTTTTGCCATTCGGTTTCTTTTTATATGTTGAAATAGACCCGGTACCTCATTCGGATGAGAAATTTCAGCCTTTAATAAATCAGGTATTAAAAAGTCTTGCAGTACATGCAGCGCTGTCTTCACCGTTTCTTCCGTATACCACGGTTCAGAGAATGCAACGACTTCCCCAAATCCGATGTACCCGTCCGTATCCTCTAATTCAATAACGATACTCTCACGCTTTTCGTAAGTCCCGTAGCTTGCAGCAAACGGGATTACGAGTGGCATTTCCGTTATATACAGTGTCGCTTTTTTTATTTCCACCTACATCTCCTCCACTAATTGTCTTAACTCTCGTCTTAACAATTTTTTCGAAGCGTTACGTGGTAATTCCTCTAAGAAACATGCTTTCTTCGGCACTTTATATTTCGCTAACTTCTCCTCGCAAAAATGAAGAATTTCTTCTTCTGTTACCGCCCCGCTTTTCACAACAAAAGCAGCTGGTACTTGTCCCCATTTATCGTCAGCCATGCCGACAACACCAGCTTCCGCTACTGCCGGATGAGAAAGCAACACTTCTTCAATTTGAGCTGGATATATATTCTCTCCGCCAGAAATAATTAAATCACTGCGACGATCTAATACGTATAAAAACCCTTCTTCGTCTAAATAACCGAGGTCGCCAGTATGAAGCCATCCGTTTTGAATAGTCTCTCGCGTCGCATCTTCACGGTTAAAGTAACCGCCTGTTACGTTCGGTCCTTTTACTACAATCTCACCTTCCGCAAATGGTGGCACTACTACGCCATCTTTTTCAATACGAAGTTGGCACTGAAATAGTGGTTTTCCAGCTGATCCTACTTTCGTTAACATGTAATCTGCGGATAACGTACAAATTTGCGAAGATGTTTCTGTCATACCGTACGTTTGATATACAGGAATCCCTTTTTCTACACATGCTTCTAATAGTGGTTTTGGCGCTGGTCCTCCGCCAAGTAACATGCATCGTAAAGAAGATGGATATGTCTCTGCCCCAAGTCGCTCTAATAAATCAGTTAACATTTTAGAAACGACAGAAATAATTGTTACTCCTCTTTTTTGAAGTGCTTTATGAATAAAATCAGCATCATATTTCGGAACAAGTAAAATACGCATGCCGTACATAATGTTTTTCATTAAAAGAGATAGCCCGCCAACATGGAACATCGGCATGCAGGCTAACCAGCAATCATCATCACGAAGTCCTAAATTAAGCGACGAACCAACTGCGCTTGCCCAATGATTTCCGTACGTTAAAATAACTCCTTTCGGTTTGCCTGTTGTCCCAGATGTATAAATAATTGTCATCGCTTCTTCTAAAGAAAACTCTTCTTGTATAGAGGCTTCCTCTTTTGGTCCATTCATCACTTCGGCGAATGAATAAACAGGAACATCTTTAGCATCAAAATCTTGATCCGTCACTAAACAAACAACTTCAGCATCATCCATTTGCCAAAGTAGCTCTTCTCTTGAAAGACGCGTATTTAAAAGCACAGCTACTGCACCTACATAAGATAGGGCGTGAATAACTGTAATCATCTCCATACCATTTTTCATCAGAACAGCCACCTTTTGCCCACGCTTCACTCCTACATGCGTAAGGTGTTCACAAACAGATACTACTTTTTCATGTAGCTGTATAAAAGTAACTTTCTCTTCCTCTATTTCAATTGCAGTGCGATCTGGTGTTAAAAATGCACGCTGCATTAACCAATTAGGCATCGTCTCCATTACTCATTCTCCTTTCATGAAAGAAAGAGACTTGATATGACATCAAGTCTCTTAGTTGTTTTGTTTCCGGTTTGTTCTTTTGGTTGCGTCTCACTTTGTGGGTGAGCTGCTTCCGCTTTTGGTTTGATCACGGGAAACGAGGGAATTGACCGAAGTCCGGACTGCGTTTTTCTTTGAATGCGTCGCGACCTTCTTTTGCTTCGTCAGTTGTGTAGTACAATAACGTTGCATCTCCAGCTAGTTGTTGAATACCAGCTAGACCGTCTGTGTCTGCGTTGAATGCAGCTTTTAGGAAACGAAGTGCCATTGGGCTGTTTGCTAAAATTTCTTGTGCCCATTGTACTGTTTCTGCTTCAAGCTCTTCTAATGGTACTACTGTATTTACTAAGCCCATATCAAGCGCTTCTTGTGCGTTGTATTGACGGCATAGGTACCAAATTTCGCGAGCTTTCTTGTGGCCTACCATACGAGCTAAGTAACCAGCTCCGTATCCACCGTCAAAGCTTCCTACTTTAGGACCTGTTTGTCCGAATACAGCGTTGTCTGCAGCGATTGTTAAGTCACATACGATATGAAGTACGTGTCCACCGCCGATTGCATAACCTGCTACCATTGCGATAACTGGTTTAGGAATTGCGCGAATTAGACGTTGTAAGTCTAATACGTTTAGACGTGGGATTTGGTCGTCACCTACATATCCACCATGACCGCGAACTTTTTGGTCGCCGCCAGAACAGAATGCACGTCCACCTTCTCCTGTTAAAATGATAACGCCAACATTTGCATCATCACGAGCGTGTGCAAATGCATTGATTAACTCCATTACCGTTTTTGGACGGAATGCGTTATGTACTTCAGGGCGGTTAATCGAAATCTTTGCGATACCATTGTATGTTGAATAAATAATATCTTCGTAATTGCCTTCTGTTACCCATTCAATAGCCATTACAACTACCTCCTTGTATATTTCTGATCTCCTCTATAAGTGTGACTTCCTTCTTACTGAAAAAAGCATCACTGCATAGTTTTTAGAAATCCCTTTACTATTGTATCAAACTTTTCCGGTTGTTCCACATGAATTGCATGGCCAGCACCATCAATTTTGACAATTTTCGCATCAGAAACGTATTTTTCGATGTTTTTTAATATGCGAAAGAACTTTTCATCATATTCTCCGTTCATTAAAAGAACAGGCATTTTCAAGTTGTGTAGCTCATCCCACCATGAAGGCTGAGCCCCTGTTCCCATGCCGCGCAAGCTATTTGCAAGTCCTTTTGGATTGTTAGCAAGCCGTTCTTTTCGCACCGCTTCTTGTACGTTTTCTGCTAAACGTTTTTGCGTTTCAAAAAGCGGAATATTTTCCCACATAGAAACAAAACTTTGAACGCCTTCTCGCTCAATTTTATTAGCAAGTCGATCATCTTTTTCACGACGTTCTTTTCTATCCTCTTCGTTTTCGAGCCCAGCTGTACAATTTTCTAATAAAAGAGAGTGTACATAATCTGGATATAGACATGCCATCGTAATCGCTAATCTACCGCCCATTGAATAGCCAAGTATATGTGCTTTTTCAATCTGAAGGTAATCTAATAGTTCTTTCATTTGCAATGCCACATTTCGGATATCATAATGCGCAACATCTTCAGGACTCTCGGTCTTTCCGTGTCCAACAAGATCTACTACAATAACTTGAAACTGCTCGCTCCATGAAGGGATAAAAGAACGCCACGTTTCCATGCTTCCCGTAAAACCATGAAGAAGTAGAAGTGGTTCCCCGCTTCCAACTACTTCATATTCATACGATACACCTTGCAGTGTTACGTTCATTTTGATTCACCTTGCAACGATGTAGTAATTACGTCTTGTGTTTTTGCCCATAACGTACGGTGCAATGTTAAGTTTTCATCACGGTTCGTACAAATTTCCACAACGTGTAAACCTTTTGTCGTTGCTCCCTTTTGTACTTCTTCACGGAATTGCTCCCAACCATTTACACGGCTAAATGAACCACCGTACATTTTGACAACGTGCTCATAATCAAGTCCAATTGGTGTTCCAAATAATGATTCAAAATGTTCCTTTTTCTCATATTGTGGTAAGAATGAGAAAATACCCCCGCCATCATTATTTACAACGACAATTGTTATGTTTAATTCATGTAATTTCGCTGCTAATAGCCCATTTAAATCGTGATAAAATGATAAATCACCAATCACTAATACAAGTGGATCGCAAATAATGCTCGCTCCTAAAGCTGTCGAAATGATTCCATCAATACCATTTACGCCACGGTTTGCCATCACATGGATGTTTTTATCCGATGTGAAGAAGAATGAGTCTGTATCACGAATTGGCATACTATTGCTCGCAAATAACGTTGCGTCTTCTGGTAATACGTGCACAATATCTGTAATAACCTTTCCTTCAAATGCAGTTTCATATGTTTCCATTTCACGAAGCGTTTCCTTCGTTTTTTCGTTTATATGTTGCCACATTACGAACCAATCATTCTTCTTCATAACTGGCATTTTTTCTATTACTGCCTTGCAGAATTCAATGTCACTTGCTTGCACAACTTCTGTCGCAACAAGAGCTGGATCTCTCCATTGTCCTGATTCATCGACAACGATATGAACTGCTTTCGTTTGTTTTTTTATGAACTGCGTTAATGATTTAGAAATAGGCATACCACCAAAGCGAATTAACACGTCCGGTTTCCATTTTTCTTTTAACTGCTCATTTCGTAAAAATGTATCATAACAGTCAATTACCATCGTTTTATCGTGGTGTCCGCTACGAATATTAGAAAGTGGGTCTGCTAATATAGGATAGCCAGTTTTTTCAGCTAGTTGCGTTGCAAACATTGCAATTTCTGAATGACTATCATCTCCACAAATAATAAGCCCCTTTTCCATATGTGAAAGGCGCCCTACAAGAGAATCTACATATTCACTCGGCATCGTCACGTTTCCTTGCTGAACTACTCCTGTATATTCACTACGTCCTTTATCCCATAAGCTTCCTAGTGAGAAATCAGGGATAAGTGGCTCGCGAACTGGAAAATTAAGATGAACAGGACCCTGCGGCGCTAAACAAGCATTTGCTACTATGCGCTGCGTCGTCATACGAGCGTAATGATACATCGCTTCACTCGCTTCTGGCAGTGCCATCTCTGTAAATTGTTTCACAAAAGTACCGTATAAATTAAATTGATTCATTGCTTGTGGTGCACCCACATCTCTTAATTCATGCGGTCTATCCGCTGTTAAGACGATAAGCGGGACCCTTGAATGAAAAGCTTCACATACAGCTGGATAGTAATTAGCTGCTGCTGTTCCTGACGTACATAATAATGCTACTGGGCGTTTTTTCGCTTTCGCAATACCGAGCGCGAAAAATCCAGCTGATCTTTCATCTACATGTAAATATGTGTTCATTCCTTCGTGTTGTTCCATTAGTAAAGCAATCGGCGTTGACCGTGAGCCTGGACTAATGACAACATCACATACATCTAGACGCGTCAGTTCATCCACGAACGCGCCTAAATAATATGATAATGCTTCTATATGATTGTTCATTTCATTAATTCCTCCAAAGCACCAAGCATCGGTCTAAACTTCAAACTTGTTTCTTCATATTCAAGCTGCGGGATTGAATCAATTACAATACCACAACCGGCAAATAAGGATGCTTTCTCGCCGTTTAATAATCCGCAGCGCAGCGCAACCGCAAATTCACCATTTCCTTCATCATCTATCCAGCCAATCGGTGCACCATACAACCCTCTGTCTAACAATTCAACATCACGGATCAGTTTCATCGCTTCCAAACGAGGTGTCCCGCCAAGAGCTGGTGTTGGATGTAATTCTTCTACCATTGTTAAAAGACTCGCATCGCCTTTTGCTTCTACAGGCGTATATAAGTGAATTAAGTTTTTCGTTGTTAATAAACCTGGGCTTTCCGGAATATTAACGTATTCGCAATGTTCATTTAGTACCGAGCGGATCATGTTAACAACATAACCATGTTCAGCTAAATTCTTTTCATCATGAAGAAGCGCATTACTATTTCGTTCACTTTCTTCTATAGAATGACCATGACCGATTGAACCAGCAAGACACATCGATGTAAATTTCTCATCTTCTTTGCGAATTAATCTCTCAGGCGTCGCTCCTAAGAAGCATGCTCCTTTATAATCAAAAGAAAATACGTAACAATCCGGTTGACCAATGCGAAGTGCTTCTAAAACAAGAGCAGAATCAATCGAATGGTTCATCTCTACTTTTAGTTCCCTCGCCAATACAACCTTCTGCACGTTACCCTGCTTCATCTCATCTTGTACTTTTTCAATTGCTTTCATCCAGCCTTTCGGATCCACTTCTACTTTAGAAATAACAGTTAATTTCGATCCGTTTAGCGCACATTTACTCTCCTCAAAAATTTTCTCTTCTAAAGAAATTATTTCATTATAAAGAGTTTCTGCACAATCTGTTGCTGCAACAAATGTATTCATCGTTAACCATGCTTTTTCATTTTTTACAGTTAATAAAAATGCTGGTAGTGAAAATGTCGTATCTTTAAACTCTTTCCATAGGTCCGTTTTCTCTTTTTCTGGATCAAAGGAAAAACCACCAAATAAAAGCGGACCCGTTCCAAATTCATATTCATCTCTTTGGACAAATGCATTCTCTTTTACTTTCTCCCACTCGTCACGAGCGGTTTGAAAGCGCTTATGAGAAGAATTTGCTATAGTGAAAACAGAGCCAATTCCTGCAAATATTACATGCTGAGCCGGGTCTGCAAAATAACATCTATTTTCGAATGAAATCCTTTTTCCTGCTGCATAGAACAGAAGCGGATCCACCCAGTCTATTTGTTTTACAAAACTAACCAATGTTTTTTCGTTAGTTGCACGCTTGATAGCTGCAATAAGAACTTCTTGCAAGCCTTTTTGTTTCGTTTGAATCACAATTGTCTCCCCCCTATGGGCGAAAAATAGTCATAATTACGCTTGATTTTAAGATACACCTCAAACGAAAGGCCTGTCAACGTTTAGCATTTCTGAGAAATTCACCTTCTCTTCCTAGAAAATAAACGTTGACACTAAATGATGCTTTTTCTACACTTAGTTGTGTACAATATGTGACCAAAGGAGGATTCAACATGGAAATGAACGTCAAAACGAATTCCTCTCCTACGGCGCCAAAGCCAAGTAAGCAAACAGGCTGGCGCATCTGGTGGAGTTTACTACGTCCCCATACATTAACAGCCGCTTTCGTACCTGTTTTCATCGGAACAGCATATTCGATGCAGGTCGGAGGTATAAATCAAATACATCTTCCTCTTTTCCTTATGATGCTTCTTGCTTGTCTTCTCATTCAAGCAGCAACAAACATGTTTAATGAATACTTTGATTATAAAAGAGGACTCGATCACGAAGGTTCAGTTGGTATCGGCGGCGCTATCGTTCGCGATGGCATTCAGCCAAAAACAGTGCTTAACTTAGCATTTGGATTTTTCGGCATCGCAATACTATTAGGTGTTTATATTTGTATGAATTCTAGCTGGTGGCTTGCTGCAATCGGTCTTGTTTGTATGGCCGTTGCTTACCTTTATACAGGTGGCCCACTTCCAATTGCATATACACCATTTGGAGAGTTGACAGCCGGATTATTTATGGGTGTCATTATTATTGGGATTTCATTCTTTATTCAAACTGGAACTGTAACATCAGAAGTCATTTTACTATCTATTCCAAGCTCCATTTTAATTGGCGCCATTTTACTAGCTAATAATATTCGCGACTTGGATGGCGATAAAGAAAACGGTCGTAAAACGTTAGCAATTCTCGTTGGACGTGAAAGAGCTGTTGGTGTACTTGCTTCGATGTTCATCGTTTCCTACATTTGGACAATTGCTTTAATTATCGTGGGCATCGTATCACCATGGATGCTTATCGTATTTTTAAGTGCGCCGAAAGCATTTAAAGCGACGAAAGGCTTTATCGGCAAAAGCATTCCAATGGAAATGGTACCTGCGATGATTGCAACAGCAAAAACAAATACAATCTTCGGTTTCCTAATGGGAATCGGATTATTACTTGGATACTTTCTATAAAAGGAGCTGCTTATGTGGCTCCTTTTTCATATCTGAAATTCATCTCATAATTCCTACTCTCAACGCTCATACTATGTAAAGAAACTGAATTGTAGGAAGGTGGACGACTATGTTAACTCCACAACAAGTAGGTCAATTTAAATCCATTTTAGAAAAACAAAAACAAGAACTGGAACAAACGATACAAACTCATGAAAATACAGATCGTGCTTCTGAACGCGATTCAGTAGGAGAACTGTCTAGCTATGACAACCATCCAGGTGATATGGCTACAGAGCTATATGAACGGGAAAAAGACTTCGGGCTTATTGAACTTTGGCATAAACAGCTTGAGGAGACGAAACATGCCCTACAAAAAATAGAAGCGGGTACGTACGGCATTTGTGAAGTGTCTGGCGAAGAAATTCCATTTGAAAGATTGGAAGCAATGCCGACTGCTACAACATGCATACAGCACGCGACAAATAAGTTAAATATGAATACACGGCCAGTTGAAGAAGAAGTGTTGTCTCCTTCTTTCCACAAGCATGATGAGGACCATTCTGTTGAGTACGATGCGGAAGATGCGTGGCAAGATGTCGCAAATTACGGAACATCTGAAACGCCGTCTGATTTAGAAAGACAAGATTCAAAAAACTATAATGGCATGTATGTAAATAGTGAAGAAAACGTAGGCTACGTGGAGGATTTTGAAAACTTTATCGGTACGGATATGTACGGGAAAAACCCACAAGTTTTCGCTACAGAAGAGCATGAAGAATATGAACAAATGCTTGATGATTTTGAAGAACGTACCTTCAAAGGTGAATTATCTTCAAATGAATCTAGTTCCAAAGAATAAAAAAAAGCATTCCGAAAATCGGAATGCTTTTTATCGCTAGCTAATTAGTTTTTTGTAACGTTAGCTGCTTGTGGTCCGCGGTTTCCTTCAACGATTTCGAAAGAAACTTCTTGACCTTCTTCTAAAGTTTTGAAGCCGTCGCCTTGGATAGCTGAGAAATGTACGAATACGTCTTCTCCGCCTTCAACTTCGATGAAGCCAAAACCTTTTTCGCCGTTAAACCATTTAACTTTACCTGTTTGCATGTCATGTACCTCCTAAATAAAAATGAAACTATGAATCCACATGAAAAGGTGGATATAAAGGACATGAATGTATAACAAGCTTACAGCCTTTAATACAACGTGCTTTATTTCCGTACCACATTATGTAGCTCAATAGTGCTTTCACTATATCATGCTATATCGAAAACGTCAAATGAGAACACTTTCATTCCATCATTTTTTATAATCCTAGTATAACCTTAAATTTTCATTCTATTTTTATTCAAAAATTAACAAAAATACAGTACTCTAATTCTTTTAACTTCTGTACAATATAATTACTACATATTTATGAGGTGAAAAAATGCAAGCACATGAAATCGAGTATAAGTTATATGGCGATGATATGCAGTTTGTTGAAATTGAATTAGATCCAAAAGAAAGCGTTATCGCAGAAGCTGGCGCAATGATGATGATGGAAGATTACATTGAAATGGAAACAATCTTTGGTGACGGTTCTGGCCCATCTAACGGTTTATTCGGCAAATTAATGGGCGCTGGTAAACGTCTCGTTACAGGCGAAAGTATGTTTATGACTGTATTTACAAATACAGGTCACGGCAAACGCCACGTCTCATTTGCTGCTCCTTATCCTGGTAAAATTATTCCTGTAGATTTAACAGAATATCAAGGAAAAGTAGTTTGTCAAAAAGATGCCTTTCTTTGTGCCGCAAAAGGTGTTTCTATCGGAATTGAATTTACGAAAAAAATAGGAACTGGTTTCTTCGGTGGTGAAGGGTTTATCATGCAGAAACTTGAAGGTGACGGCCTTGCTTTCATGCACGCAGGTGGAACTGTATATAAACGTGAATTAAAACCTGGTGAGAAACTTCGCATTGATACAGGTTGTCTCGTTGCCATGACAAAAGATATTAACTATGATATCGAGTTCGTTGGAAAAGTAAAAACAGCTCTATTTGGCGGTGAGGGTTTATTCTTCGCAACATTAGAAGGTCCTGGAACAGTTTGGATTCAGTCCTTAACACTTAGCCGATTAGCAGCACGCCTTACAAGCCCAGCAGCGCAAAGTACTGGTGAAGGTAGTGTATTAGGTGGCCTTGGTCGTTTATTGGATGGGAAAGAGTAAAAAGGGCCCTTATGCAGGCTTGTCCATCGACTAATATAATACTAAAATTAAACACCCTTGCTTGCAGTAATGCAGTGAAAGGGTGTTTTAATTTACGTCTACAAACGAGAAAAAGCAGATGAAATAAAGTAATAAGGTTTACTTCAGTAAAATAAGGTATATTATATTTGTTGAATAGATTCTCTTTCAAGACAAGAAAAGTAGGTGAACAAAGTGGGAAAATATCAATTGGATTCCAAAAGTCAGGTAGCTGTGGCAAAGTTTCATGAAAAACAGAAGCCTGCCAAATTTGATAAAAAGCAGCAACTTGAACAATTACGTGCGGAGTATTTGAAAAAAAAGCAAAAACAAACAGATAAATAATATGTTTCGTTTCCCGAAATTTTCGGTATATAGTGCGAACAAACACAAGTAAATAGGTAATCATCGTTCAAATATATACAGGCTATTTTTTCAAACCTCTTACAAGCCCAGCATTATAAAGTACTGGTGAAAGTAGTATATTAGGTGGCCTTGTTCACCTTTTAGATGGAAAAGAGTAAAAAATGCCTCCAATGCAAAAAAACATCGGAGGCATTTCTCTAAAGTTTATGACTATGGCACTTTATTTTTAATGCGGAGGGCTATACATACCATTTCGAATCATATAATACTCCATCGCTTCATTAAGCCATGTCTCTTCTTCTTCCGTGTAAGGAGATGGCATCATATTATTATATTGTTCTTCTACATTCTCTAATTTACCTAAAGAATACATTGTCTCTTCACCAACATACTTAAGAGTCGCCTTCATATGTTCATCAACCAATTTTTGCACTTCTGAATCCTCAATTTGTCTTCCAAATAACCTTTTCACTTCTTTTGCTAAACGCACAAACTCTTTATCAAGTGCTATGCCCTCTTCTTCCGACTTATTATATAATCCATCAGCCAAGTCTTTTGATACATATCCTTCAAGCCATAAACGTTGTTCGTTTTCTTTTTGAATGCTGTTAATTAGACTCATTAATATGTCACTATCCAACTCTTCATCTTCCTCAAGACATACCATTGTTCGTTCAAGCGCCTTTATCGAAACTTCAATGTGTCTTCTCTTTTCTTCAAAGGCTTTTCTTTGTTGTTCCAACGTTTCTTTTAAATTTACATTCAAACTTGGCATTTTCAGCATAACGCGTATTTCTTCTAAACTATATCCTAATACTTTAAGACTCACTATTTTCTGTAGTTCTAATATATCTTTTCCTTTGTACACACGGTGACCAGAGCTAACATTCTTTCCAGGTTTAAGTAGTCCAATTTCATCGTAATATTGTAGTGTCCGTATTGATGTGCCTGTCCTCTTTGCAAACTCACCAATTGAACAGCCTTCCCTTTTGCTCATCTTACACTCCTCCTAACAATATGTTTACAAAAATCATACTCCCTCACGTAACTGTAGGTTCAAGTCTTTTTTCCAAAAGCATGAATCAAGTTCCTCACCGCATATATTAAACTATACCTTTTCTTAAGGAGGGCTTCCTTAATGCGTACTCCTTTATCCTTTGATAAAGACACTGCCATACTGTTAGCTTCTTGTTGTGAGTTAACGTATGAACAATATAAACAAAATGGTATTTTCGAAATACCAGATGGTTTTCAATATGTACAAGGGTTTCAAGGAAAAGCCATTCAAACAACAGAATGGTTCGGGTTTATATTAGAATCTGAGGATACAATTATCGTTGCCTTCAGGGGCACTCAAACAGACCCTGATTGGATTATTGACTCTCTCGTCAATCAAAAACCTTATCCTTATGCTTTAAATAGCGGAAATGTCCATAACGGCTTTCTCTCTATTTATGAGTCTTGTCGTGATTCTATTATGGATATGCTCGTATCATTGCCAGCACATAAAAAACTGCTAGCTACTGGGCATAGTCTAGGTGGTGCGCTTGCCACATTACACATATTAGATGCACGTATAAATACTGCCTTCGCACAGTATGGACTTTATACATTCGCTTCTCCAAAAGTAGGAGATATCGCTTTTCGAAATTATTATAAACTACAAGTAGCTAGTAGCTTTCGTTTCGTCAACTTGTTCGATGTCGTTCCACTTCTCCCTCCCCGAAACATAAATTTTAATGATCATGATTGGGAGTATGCACACGTCCATCACAATATGACATTTACAAAAAATACAAAATCCATTACAAATAATCATTCCATTACAACATACAAAACATGTCTGACTTCTCATTTTTAACCAGTAAACAATTGGAAATAAAATATTCGTATACTATAATACTCTATGAAGTTATTTTTGGATGAGGGGACCTTACATGTTAAAATTTATCTTCACACTTTTTCTTATTGTAATTTTTACGGTCACAGGTTTCTTTACATTTTCATACTTTGCGACAGGAGAGTATGATGGGGCAGGTATCATATATACCACTGTTCCATGTCTTTCTTAAGCAAAATAAATAAAACGAGCTTAATTTTATTAAGCCCGTTTTATTTATTAATATCCATTTTTGTTGGTAAATCGATAATATATCTCCCAATATAGCAACTTCTTTAAAACTGTTTAACTGCATTACCAATACCCCAAATTTCATTGCTGTACTGCAAAATCGTTCGATCACTCGCAAAATGACCAGACTGTGCAATATTTAAAATCGACATTTCTAGCCACTTTGTTCGGTTCTCATAAGCTCTACCGACAGCTTCTTGTTTTTCAGCATATGGGCCAAAATCTCGCAGAACGAAATATTCATCATTTTGAATAACGAGAGAATCATAAATCGCTTCAAATTCTGCTCCCGATTGTGCAAAGAAACCATTTGTTAATTGATCAACTACTTTCTTAATGTGCCTATTGTGGTGATAATAATCACTTGCACGATATCCACCATTTTGATAGTAATGAAGAACCTCTTCCGCTGTTAAGCCGAAAATGAAACAGTTATCATCACCGACCCGGTCTTTTATTTCAATGTTAGCTCCGTCTAGCGTTCCGAGTGTAATCGCACCGTTCATCATAAATTTCATATTACCTGTTCCCGATGCTTCTTTACTCGCCGTTGAAATTTGTTCACTTACATCCGCTGCCGGGAATATATCTTCCGCTAAAGAAACTCGATAGTTTTCTAGAAAGATAACTTTCATATATTGACTGACATACGGGTCATTATTTACTTTTCTTGCGAGTTCATTTATTAATTTAATAATTTTTTTCGCGTAATAATATCCAGGTGATGCTTTCGCTCCAAAAATAAAAGTACGCGGATAAAATGTAAAACTAGCATCCTCTTTCAAACGGTTATACAAATATAAAATATGAAGAACATTTAATAATTGTCGTTTGTAAGCATGTAATCTTTTCACTTGCACATCAAAAATAGAATTTGGATCAATCGTAATCCCCATTGTATTATGAATGCGCTCCGCTAAAATCTCTTTACGTTCTTGTTTTACTTCTGCAAATTTCTCTTGGAAACTCGCATCATATTGAACTGTTTGCAACGATTGAAGCTTAATCGGTTCTTTCTTCCACTCTGTTCCAATCGCCTCTGAAATGAGATTTGTTAACTGTGGATTTGCTTTCATAAGCCAGCGCCTATGAGCAATTCCATTCGTCTTATTATTAAACTTATCTGGATAAAATTCATAAAACAATCGCATTTCCCGCTGCTTTAATATTTCCGTATGAATTTTTGCTACACCGTTTACGCTATGGCTACCGACAATTGCTAAATGAGCCATTTTCACAAGATCATGCGCAATAATTGCCATGTCTTCGATGCGATGCCATTCATAAGGATAACGTTCCCAAAGTTCATGACAGAAACGTTCATTAATCTCTTCAATAATCATATAAATTCTCGGTAATAATGGTTTAAAAATGTGAATTGGCCACTTTTCGAGCGCTTCTGATAACGTCGTATGATTCGTATAAGAAATCGTCTGCGTCGTTATGTGCCAAGCTTCTTCCCATGTTAACTTTTCTTCGTCTAGTAAAATACGCATCAGTTCTGGAATTGCTAAAACCGGATGTGTATCGTTAATATGAATCGCAATTTTTTCATGTAGTTGACGAAGGTCACCATATCTTTCTCTATGCATTCGAACAATATTTTGTAAACTTGCTGATACGAGGAAATACTGTTGTTTTAAACGAAGTATTTTCCCCTCATCATGCGTATCATCTGGATATAAAAACTCCGATACAGCCTCTGTTTCGCGCTTATATTTCAAAATATCTTTGCAGTTTTGCGGGAAAGGAACTGGTTCAGCATTCCAAAGTCTAAGTGTGTTTACAGTACTCGCCTCATAGCCTACTACCGGCACATCATATGGCACTGCCATAATGACTTCTGCATTTGTATGCCTAAACTCTAAACGCCCGTCAATTTCTAGCGGTTCAACACTGCCGAAATAACTTACTTCCACAGCTTGATCATGCCTTCTTACTTCCCATACATTTTCATGAAGAAGCCACTGTTCTGGAAATTCAACTTGATAACCATCAACAATTTTCTGATCAAACAAACCATGTTTATAACGAATTCCACAGCCGTGTCCTGGCAAGTTTAAAGATGCAAGTGAATCGAGAAAACAGGCTGCTAAGCGTCCAAGCCCACCATTACCAAGGCCTGCATCTGCTTCCACTTCTTCTAACTCTTGCAACGAAATCCCTAGTTCAGATAACCCCTGCTCGCATACATCTCTAATACCTAAATTCAAGATGTTACTTCCAAGCAAACGTCCAAGCAAAAACTCAATAGACAAGTAATACATTTGCTTTTGCTCTCCGGATCGATAACTCTCATTCGTTGCAATCCATTGACTATTCATATACTCACGTACCATATGGCCGAGCGTATTATATTGATCACGAGTTGTAGAATCTTTGAAACTTTTCCCATACATCGTCTCTAACTTTTCTAGAAAAGTTGATTTAAAACTTTCAACATGAGTAAACATTTTTTCACCACCTACATGTTATTCCATGAGACTTTTATACAATTCCTTATAAGCAAGAGCCGATTGCTCCCAGCTATAATCTTCAGTCATCGCTTGTTTTACAAGCTGCTCCCACACTGGTTTATCATGATAAAATTCAATTGCACGGTGAACCGTATGCAGCATGTCATGTGCATTAAAGTTCGTGAAACTGAAACCATTTCCTTCGCCTGTTTCTTCATCATAAGAATGTACTGTATCGTTTAATCCACCTGTTTCTCTTACAATTGGAATCGTACCGTACGCTAATGCGATAAGTTGTCCAAGTCCACACGGTTCAAACAGCGATGGCATTAAAAACAAATCGCTTCCCGCATACACTTGGTGCGCTAATTCTTCATTAAATCCGATATAAACTTTTACCTTCTCCGGATACTCATATGCCATCCACTCAAAGAATTGCTCATATTCCGAATCACCTGAACCTAAAATAATACATTGTACATCTTCTTCCATTATTTCGCGGAATACAGTGCGTACTAAATCAAGACCTTTTTGCTTCGTTAATCTCGTTACCATTGAAATAATTGGTGTATCCTCTTTTTCTGGCAAACCAAAATAACGCTGCAAAGCGCGTTTATTTTCACTCTTTTCATATAATGACTCTGCATCATACTGAGCCTTAATATACGAATCCTTTTCTGGATTATATACGCTCGTATCAATACCATTTACAATGCCGCTAAGCTTATCATTATATTTTCGCAGTAATCCATCTAGCTTCTCACCGAAAAATTCATATTGAATTTCTTCTTTATACGTCGGGCTCACCGCTGTAATTTGATCCGAAGCGATAATACCGCCTTTCATAAAGTTTATGTTTCCATAAAACTCTAGCTGCTCACTATGAAAATATTCATCACCAAGCTCTAACAAGTCGTACATCACTTCAGGAGGAAATACACCTTGGAACTGCAAGTTATGAATCGTATATACCGTTTTAATACGCTCATATAACGGGTTATCTTGATACTTTTCACGAAGTAAGAAATTAACCATAGCCGTATGCCAATCGTGGCTATGAAGAACATCCACTTCAAAATCAAGGTGCGGAATACACTCTAACACTGCTTTTGAGAAATAAGAAAAACGCTCCCCGTCATCATAATGACCATACAGAGAATCTCTCTTAAAATAATATTCATTATCTATTAAGTAATACGTAATTCCGTCTTGCTCACCTTTTAAAATTCCACAATATTGATTTCTCCACCCGAGCGGGACGTTAATTACTTTATGTAACGTACATCCATCTCTTAACTTTTGTGGAATGAGGCTATAATTCGGAAGTATAATACGAACGTCCACTCCTAATTTTTTCAGCTCTTTTGGGAGCGCACCCGCTACATCAGCTAATCCTCCCGATTTCACAAACGGTACACATTCTGATACTGCAAATAAAATATTCACTTGTTGTCCCACTGCGCGAAAAGTTTTTATTACTCCTCTTGCAGCTTCCTCCCTTCGAGTTTTCATTTAAATTAAAACTTTAATCAGTGGAGGAAAAAGCCCCCACTGATTCTTTAGGAATAACTATTAATCGTACTGTTTTGTACGCTTCCTTTTTCTACAACATACGGCTCATCGATATTTCCTTTTAATACGACACCGTCGCCAATTTTCACGTCTTTATCAATAATAACACCGTCTATTATACAGTTATCTCCAATTTGGCTCTTTTGCATAATAATACTGTTACGAATAATTGATCCTTTTCCAATTTTAACTGAACGGGAAATAACACTGTTTTCTACCTCCCCCTCAATAATACTGCCATTTGCAATCATTGTATTTTTCACAACTGCACCCTTTAGATAACGAGTTGGTGGCTCATCTTTTACTTTCGTAAAAATCGGTGCTTCTTTCTTAAATAATTGCTTCCAAATAGCAGGTTGCAAAATTTCTAAGCTATGTTTATAGTAACTTTCGATCGAGTCAATAATTGCTACATATCCAGTATGTTCATATGTAGCAATATGTAATGATTTCCCGCGTTTTTCTCTCACTACATCAAATAAACTGTATTGCTCCACATCTTTATATGACTCAAATAAATCTAATAATAATTGTTTCTTTAACACGTATGTTTGAAGCGAAACCCCTTCATGGCAAACTTCTGTAATATCAGCTGCCGTATGTATATGTCGCTCTAACACCGCTTGAAAATTTAATGCTGTTACGAGATGGCTATTCGTAATAACAACGTACTCTTCTCTGCTTCTTAGAAAATAATCAATATGTCTTCTAAAGTGTGCAAAAGACCCAAATTCATCTTGGTCACATTGGCAGTTTGGCGGGAATAAAAATAGTCCGTCTCGTTTTCTATCTAAATCCCACTGTTTTCCTGAACCAACATGGTCCATTAACGAACGATTTTTATGGCTTGTAAAAACTGCCACACTATGAATACTAGAATTCACCATATTTGAAAGCATGAAATCAATGAGTCGATAACGGCCCCCAAACGGTAACGCCGCTAGTGAACGATGCCCTGTTACTTTCTTTAAGGAAGGAAAACTTCCCGTTGCATTAATAATCCCTAACATTTTTTCTCCCATTCATTTCATCCCCCTTTTCTATTTCCCTTCAGCAATTAATACTACATCGTCAACATTCTTTTCTGGACGAATGATTGTTCCATCTTCGATAACCATTTCTGATCCAACAATCGCTCTTTCAATCACAACATTTTTACCAATCTTGGCCCCTGGCATAACGACAGAATCAATTACCATACTACCTTCTTCCACCGTCACTCCTTGGAATAACACAGAATGCTTCACGTCCCCTTCAATGACGCACCCTTCGTTAATAAGCGATTCTTCTACTTTCGCCTTTTCAGCAATATATTGAGGCGGTTCGTTTGGATTGACAGAGTAAATACGCCAATTACGATCGTTTAAATTCAGTGATGTTTCATCGCGAAGCAAATCCATATTCGCTTCCCATAAGCTCTTCACCGTTCCAACATCTTTCCAATATCCTTCAAACGGGTACGCCATTAGCTTCTTCCCTTCATCTAATAAAAGCGGAAGGACGTCTTTTCCAAAATCGTTACTAGATTCAGGATTTCTTGCATCCATCTCTAAATACTCTTTCAAAATTGACCAATTAAAAATATAGATTCCCATCGATGCAAGATTACTTCTTGGAAATTGTGGTTTCTCTTCAAACTCAACAATCTCCATCTCTTCATTTGTATTCATAATGCCAAAGCGACTCGCTTCATCCCAAGGTACTTCAATAACAGAAATGGATACGTCCGATTCTTTCTCAATATGGTAATCTAGCATCTTACTGTAATCCATTTTATAAATATGGTCGCCTGATAAAATAAGAACATACTCCGGTTCATACTGACTTAAATAGTTTAAATTTTGATAAATGGCACTTGCCGTACCTGTATACCACTTAACCCCTGAAGACTCCGCATAAGGAGGTAATACTGTGACCCCACCGTTTACTCGGTCTAAATCCCACGCATTTCCGATTCCGATATAATTATGAAGTTCAAGTGGTTGATATTGCGTTAAAATCCCAACCGTTTCAATACCAGAATTCGCACAGTTACTTAGCGTAAAATCAATAATGCGATATTTACCACCAAATGGAACAGCTGGCTTGGCTAAATTTTTTGTTAATGCACTTAAACGACTACCTTTTCCCCCTGCTAGTAACATTGCTACGCACTTTTGTTTTTGAGCCATCTTGTTTTTTGCTCCCCTTTCTCGTCTTCACTGGTCGTAATATGGATACGCCAAATGGTGGAATTGTAATCTCTACATGCGCTGCTTGATTATGGTACGGTTCTAGAATCGTCTTAAGACGTTTCTTATTCACTTGCCCCGAACCGCCATATTGCTGTGCATCACTGTTTAAAATCTCGTTATAATACTCGAAATCTGGTACACCTACTTTATAGTTTTCATATGTAGCTTTCGTAAAATTACATACGACAACTAACGCATCTTCTTGTTTATCCCCTTGGCGGATAAAAGAGAAAATACTTTGCTCATTATTATTAGCATCAATCCACTGAAAACCTTCAGGTGAATGGTCAAGTTGCCAAAGTGGTTTTGAGCGCTTATACAATGCTATGAGCTCATTAAAGTAATCATGCATATAACGATGCATTTCAAAATCATGTAAATTCCAATCTAAATCTTCAAGGTCTTTCCACTCATCAAACTGTCCGAATTCTCCTCCCATGAAAAGTAACTTCTTTCCTGGGTGAGTAAAGAAATATCCATATAATAAACGAAGTTGAGCAAACTTATCCCAGTAATCACCTGGCATTTTATTTAATAACGACTTTTTCCCATGAACGACTTCATCATGAGAAAGCGGTAATATGAAGTTTTCAGAGTACGCATATAGTAAAGAAAACGTCATTTTCTCATGAATGTGTTTCCTATATTCAGGCGCACACTCCATATATTTCAGCACGTCATTCATCCAGCCCATGTTCCATTTGTAATTGAATCCAAGCCCACCTTCATACGTTGGAGTTGTTACAAGTGGCCAAGCTGTTGAATCTTCTGCCGTCATAAGAAAATCTTCATCCTCTGCAAACACTGCTTCATTTAACTCTCTTAAAAATGAAACAGCATGCTCATTACTTTGCTCTTGTCCTTCTTTATTCCAGTACAACATGTTCGCAACTGCATCAACTCTGAAACCATCAATATGGAAATATCTCATCCAAAATAACGCATTTGAAATTAAGAAATTACGTACCTCTCTCTTTCCTAAATCAAAATTGACAGTTCCCCATACTGGATTTTCTTGTACATCTTTATCTTTATATTCATAGGTCGGTGTACCATCAAACAAATATAAACCGTGAGCATCTTTACAAAAATGCCCCGGCACCCAATCTAAAATGACACCGATTCCATATTTATGACATTCGTCGACAAAATGCATTAAATCATGCGGCGTACCAAATCTACTCGTCGCTGCATAATATCCCGTTCCTTGGTATCCCCAAGAACGATCATATGGATGCTCAACAAGCGGCATAATTTCAATATGTGTAAATTGATGTTCCACCACATACGGGATGAGCTCTTCAACCATTTCCCTGTAAGAGTACAGCGTTCCATCTTCTTTCTTTTTCCAAGAACCAAAATGTAATTCATAAACTGTCATCGCTTCTTTATAAATCGATTTTTTCTTTTTCTTACGATTCCAGTTTTTATCATTCCATTCATATCCTTTTATATCAAAAACTACAGATGCCGTATTCGGTCTTACTTCTGCATATACAGCATACGGATCTGCCTTTAAAATGACGTCACCAGCCAACGTTTCAATCGCATATTTATATATTTCTCCTTCTTCAATATGCGGTATAAATAAGGACCAAATGCCTTCTTCTGTCACTTGTAGCATCTTATGTTGCTCATAATCCCACTCATTAAAATCCCCAACAACACTCATTGCTTTCGCATGAGGAGCCCACACTGTAAATCGTACCCCTTGAATCTCATCTTCCGTCACAACATGCGCGCCAAAGATGTTATAACTTTCATAGTACTTTTCTGTATGAAACTCATCTCGTTTCACTTCTTCACAATTTATTACATTCAATATGCTCACCTCACTTAGATGACAGAATTTTTTATACTTTAACTATTTCTGCGAAAAACTGCAATATCCTTGTTAATTTATAAAAAACATTCGTTTTTTTCTTAAAAATGTTAGTTTTTCTTCACATTTCCGTGTAAAATATCGAATTTTGACGAATATTCATTGTAAACGCTTCATTCTACTTCTATATTTCCTCCTATTATTTTTTTCTCAACCTTTATTTTATTAGGTTTATACTATTTTTCATGCTATTTTCCACTCAAAATCAAAACAAAATAATCTGTAATAAAAAAATGTTTCTCAACATTTTTTGTCATATTTTTATTGAAACGCGAAATTCATAAGCATATACTTGTTCTCAATAAAGAACTACGATCTTTCGTAACTATAATTCATAGCGGACTACTATGTTTACTTATTTATCCTTGTTGCGAACGGTTGCTATACAAATTTAACTAGGAGGCTTTCTTATGTCATTAAAACAAAAAGTAGGAATGGGAATTATCACCGCTTCACTTGGCTTATCCCTTACATTCGGCGGTGTATTCGCCTATTTCAGTGATTCAGAAACATCAAGTAACTCATTTCAAGCTGGAACACTAGATCTTTCTATTAATCCAAGTGTAATCGTTAATGTGAAAGATTTAAAACCAGGTGATTTTATTGAAAGGAACTTCAAGCTTGAAAATAAAGGTACATTGGATATTGCAAAAGTAGCACTTGAAACATCATATGAAGTTACAGATGCAACGCAAAATAATGTCGGTGAAGATTTAGGTGATCACATTATCGTCAAGTTTCTAGTGAATGATGGACAGCCATCTAATCCAAACGATGATCATGAGATTTTGTGGGAAACAAAACTATCAGAATTAAAAACTATGAAACCTGAAGATGTCGCTACGTCTCTAGAACGTCATAACTTAATAGATGGTATTAAATCTGGTGAAACAGATTACTTACATGTCCTCTTCTCATTTGAAGATAACGACCAAGATCAAAATAGATTTCAAGGTGATTCCCTGCAGCTAAACTGGACATTCCATGCTGAGCAAACAGCAGGTGTGGAGAAATAATTTTTAAAAATATATATTACCGGAGGCCTATAAATGAAAAAGAAAAACCGTTTTGTTACTGGAATTGTAACGGCTGGCGTTCTGTTTTCAACTGCCATTCCGTTCAATGTACTTGCTGAAAGTCCTATTAACCAAATTGAATCTTCAAATGCTCATTCTATATTATCGAAGCTTTCTAAAGAACAACGCCTAGCATTACAAACGGTAGATGCCAACCCTGGTTTTACAATTTCACCAGATATTAATACGAGTAGTTCTGAGCCTGTAAATATCATCGTAGAATTTCAAACTGCTCCAGTAAAGATTAATGAATTAAAACAAAAAGAAAAAGGATTACAGTCTGCTCCTGAAAATACAAAAGCACGTATTGATCAAGAACATGAAGAATTCGAAAAAGGACTAAAACGTCTTTATCAATTCAGCCCATCAGTAAAATCAGGAAACTTCCAGTCTGTACAAATTAAACGTTCTTATAAGCATGCGATAAATGGTGTTGCGATGACATTACCAGCAAATACAGTTGAAGAGTTGTTACGAATTGGTGTTGTAAAACGCATTTGGAAAGATTACGAAGTGAAATTAAATTTACCAAAACAAGCTGAGCAAAAAGCACCTCAAAAACTAACAGATAGCATCCCGCAAATTGGAGTAGATAAGTTACATAGTGAGGGCATTACCGGAAAAGGAATTAAAGTTGGTGTATTAGATACAGGTATTGATTACAATCATCCTGACTTAAAAGACGTATATAAAGGCTATCGCGCAAAACCTGGTGAGGACTCTAGCAAAGTAGACCCAAACTCAGTAAAGGGTTGGGACTTTATTAATAACGATGCAGATCCAATGGAAACTACTTATTCAGAATGGCAAAAATCTGGTGCTCCTGAATTTGATAGCCGCGGTTCTTCCTTCTACACAGCCCACGGCACTCACGTAGCAGGTATCGTTTCTGCTCAAAAGAAGAACCAATCTGATTCAGCAGTAAAAGGTGTTGCACCTGACATTGAACTGTATAACTATCGTGTACTCGGTCCATACGGAAGTGGAGATAGTTCAGGTATTATCGCTGCAATTGATAAATCTATTTCTGACGGTATGAACGTTATTAACTTATCGTTAGGTGATGATAGCAACAATCCTCTTGATCCAACATCTATCGCTGTTAATAACGCGATGCTTTCAGGCGTTGTTACAGTCGTTGCTGCTGGTAACTCTGGACCGAATCCATCAACACTCGGATCACCAGGTGCTTCGCCATTTGCTATTACGGTTGGAGCCAGTGATAGCTCTATTTCCTTACCGAAACTATCAGGTCATGCTGGACAATTACCATTCCCTAACCTAATTTTGTTCGGCAAAAACTTCACTGATAAAATAGAAGATTTTAAGGGACAAACTTTACCTATTGAATCTGTAGGAATCGGTACGCCTGACGAGTTTAGTAAAAAAGATGTAAAAGGAAAAATCGCTCTCGTTGCACGTGGTACAACCTCATTTGATGAAAAAATTGCTAACGCAAAACAAGCAGGTGCAAAGGCCGTTATTATTTATAACAACGTGGATGGAGAAATTCCTTTCTACGTTGGTGAAAGCACAAAATACATTCCATCATTCCGCCTAACGAAAGAAGACGGTGAAAAACTAAAAGCTCAAATTGAACAAGGTAGCACATCCTTAACTTTCGATGAAATTAATTACATTCAAACAGAAGGCGATCATCTTGCAGACTTTAGCTCACGCGGTCCTGTTACAGCAAATGATGATATTAAGCCTGATATTACAGCGCCTGGTGTCGCTGTCCTTTCAACAGTTCCTGAATATATTAACGACCCGCAAGAGGGTGAAAACTACGCTGTTTCCTATGAGCGTATGCAAGGAACATCTATGGCTTCCCCTCATATTGCTGGCGTTGCTGCTCTAATTTTACAAGAACACCCAGACTACTCTCCGTTCGATGTAAAAGCGTCTCTTATGAACACAGCTGATGATTTAAAAGAAAAATATTCGGTGTATGAAGTTGGAGCTGGGCGAGTAGATGCTTACAACGCCGTTCATACAGAAACAAGCTTTAAAGTATTAGATACGACACAAACTGTTGTAAATGATGAAGTAATTGAAGTGCCCGAAGAAACTGGATCTATTGCATTCGGTAAGTTTTATCAAAAAGACGGTGAAGCTCTTGAACAAAAACGAAATATAAAAGTAACTAATCATAATAAACAAGAGAAAAAAGAATTTAAAACAGAAATTTCTTATACACCAGCTTCGTCTACTATTAACGATGCTGTCGCAAACGGTGTAAAAATCTCTGCTCCAGAAACAATTACTCTTGATGCTGGCAAAGCAGGTGAAATTGAAGCAAAAATTAATGTTCCAGCCGGTGTAAAACAAGGCCGATATGAAGGATATATTCATATTACGAACACGAAAAATAAAGAAGAAACATATCAAATCCCATTCTCTATTCGTGTATCAGAGCCTGGTATTGAAAATGCAATACTATCAAGAAAAGCAATTTCAACTGATACATCTAAATTTAATCCATACGGTGAATCGTATGTTCACGGGGCATTCCAATTAAACAGCGAACTTGAAACGTTAGATCTTATCGTAAAAGATTCCAAAACAGATAAAGCTCTGGGCTTCATTGGGACATTAAACACAAGTGGACTAAAAACTGATGTGTATTACTACTTAGACTCATTCTTTAATGGAAAAGTGTATCCTTTTACAAATGATCCTGCAAAACCAATTGGTGATGAGAAAATCAACTTACCAGAAGGAGACTACACAATTGAGTTTGTCGGTTATGATAAGGCTGGGAAAGCACGTGTAAAAGGTGATTATGTTGTAATTGATAATACCCCACCAGAAGTGAAACTAACTGGATTAAAACCTGGTATTTACGAGTTAAATGAAGAAAATTATACAGTAGAAGATGGCAAAAAAGCACTATGGATTAAAGGAAATGTATACGATTCAAACGTTGACTACTTAAAAGGAAAAGGATTAAACATTACGCAAGAAGCGAATGGCGTTATGTACTATGACTATTCTCCATACTTGCATAAGTTTTTACCGATTAATGCAAATGGCGACTTTAAAGTTGGCATTACACCTGACTCCTTCAGAACGGAAGGTCCAATGAACACAGGCGTATATATTTTCGATTATGCAACTGCAGGAGCTGACTATCCAAGCGGTGTAAATAACTACTGGTTTATCCCACAAGGTGCTCAATATGCGAAAGCTAGTTACGATAAAAAAGAATTATATAAAAATGACGAGTTCACAGTAACACTAAACGCAAAACACGTAAAACAATTTGTTGCTGGGCAATTTAATGTAAACTTCCTAGAGAAGAACTTCAAATTTGCAAATGCAAAATTTAATCCTGCTTTTGAAAAGCTACTTTCCGAAAAAGGAGTAACCGCAAAAGTAAATGAACCGAAACTAGAGGCAGGTTCGGTTACAGTTGGCGGCACTATCGATGACAAAAACTTTGCTGGATTAGATGGTGATTTCCCGTTCATTGATGTAACTTTCAAAGTAGAAAATGATGAATTTTATGAAGCAAACGCTCAATTAGAGTCACCAATTTTTGTTTACTGGAAACAAGGTGAATCAGAACCAAATAGAATGCGTGTACTTCAAGATCAAACATTCTCAGTTATGTCCTTAAATTCACTAGTAGAAGGAAATATTAAACCTGGTGCATTCTTAAATGAACGTGGATATTTAGATGAAAAGTTTGATTATGCAAAGCTTGGCGTAAAAGTATACGCAACTGATTCTTACCGTCATAAGTTTGAAGGTTCACTAGATAAATATGGGTACTTCAAACTAAATGGACTTCCAGTTAATAAACGCGACTATAACCTATATGTAGAAGTGCCAGGACATTTAACAAGCCGCCTAACAACGAAACTTGGTACTGAAAAAGACGGTAAGCTGCTTGGCCAATATTATTATGCAAGACCTGACGAAAACCTTGCCGGCGATGTAAATGCTGATAAAGTAATCGATATTAAAGATGCTGAAATTATCGCTAGCAACTATGGTAAAAAAGGACTAACTGTAAAAGACGGAGACCTTAATAAAGATGGGATTGTCGACGAAAAAGATATTCGCTTCGTTGAAAAGAACTTCTTGAAAAAAGGGCCAGATGCATCTAAATCACAAACACCTGTAGAAAAATCAAAAAACGGTACACTGACAGATATTTTAAAGAAATTGGGATTAACGCCTAAAAAATGATAAAGTGAAACTTTAATCAGTGGGGGGTGTTCATCCCCCCACTGATTATTAGTTGAACCAATCGGGCTTTTACGGGCAGTTGATCACCAAACTAACTTCTTTGCTTTCGCTGCATTTTGAGGTGGGGATCTTACTGCCCGTTAATGCGGGATAATAAAGAGCACTCTACGTAAAGTAGAGTGCTCTTTTCTATAAACGACCCTTATCCAGCAAAAGGGGTATATTGGGGATATACAAGGGAAACCGGAAAAGGAATTTATATTAAATTATATAAGTTCAGAGGTAAGAAGCAGTTTCCCACCTCTGAATTATTTAGCAATTATTATAGTACTGGTGCCATTGTTTCTTTTAATACTTTTACAGAATGAGCGAATTTCGCTTTTTCATCTTCATTTAGCTCAAGTTCTACGATTTCACGTACACCTTCGCGGTTAATTACAGCTGGAACACCTACGTAAGCATCTTTCTCTCCGTATTGACCTTCAAGGTATGCAGATACAGTTAATACGCTGTTCTCGTTGTTTAAGATTGCTTTAGTTACACGAAGTAGTGACATACCGATTCCGTAGTAAGTTGCACCTTTACGCTCGATAATATGGTAAGCTGCATCACGTACGTTTTCGAAGATTTTATCTAAGTCTTCTTGATTATACTGTTCGTTGTTAGCTAAGATTGTTTCTAGTTTTTGTACACCGATAGTAGCGTGGCTCCATACTGGAAGTTCAGTGTCACCGTGTTCACCAACGATGTAAGCATGAACGTTACGTGGATCTACATCTAAGTAGTCACCTAACATGTAACGGAAACGAGCAGAGTCTAAAGTAGTACCAGAACCGATTACGCGCTCTTTTGGTAAACCAGATTCTTTCCAAGTTACGTAAGTTAAAATGTCAACTGGGTTAGTTGCGATTAAGAAGATTCCATCGAATCCACTATCCATAATACCGCGAACGATTTGTTTAAAGATCTTTGTATTTTTCTCAACTAAGTCTAAACGAGTTTCACCTGGCTTTTGTGGTAATCCAGCAGTGATAACTACTAAATCTGCATCTTTACAATCTGCATAGCTACCGCTCCAAACTTTTGTTGGTGATGGAGAGAATGGTACCGCATGGCTTAAGTCCATTGCTTCCCCTTCTGCTTTTGCTTCATTAACATCTACTAATACGAACTCTTCAGCTACACCTTGGTTGATCATTGAGTAAGCGTAACTACAACCTACAGCTCCTGTTCCTACTAATACTACACGATTGATACCTTTTTTCATGGTAATTTCCCCTCTCTATTGTTCACATCTATTTTTTATGATTGTTTAAGTAATTAATTAAAATACTAATTTAATGTTGTTTAACTTCTTTACATTCATATTGTAGCACGTATTATTGTGAATTACTTCACAAATTATGACCTATTTGTGAACTTTTTCACATAGAGTGTAAAGTTATTAGAATAGGTGTGGAATCAATTTCAATGGAGGCGTTTTCTTTAGATTGTGAAAGGGATTTTCTTATGTTTTTGTCGGTAAGTGAAATTATATCGGCGATTTTTAGAATATATCGACCGTAACTCCAAATATATCAGCGATTATTGAAATTTATCGATCGTAACTCAAATTATATCAGCGATTTTTGCAATATATCGACTTACCGACAAAACTCGACAATAATGACAACCTAAAAAAGCTGTCTTCTATATATTATTTATTTTCCACAGTAGCTCCCGGATGTATTTTCATCGGTTTCTCCAAGTATAGGAGGCTACAGTCATACTTCCTTCATATCCATACAGGTCCAAATAAATAACATGATTGTATTTACGGCTCTCTATGTACCTAACTGCAACAGCGAATACTTCATATTTCTTCTATTGCATAAAAAAAGCAGACTATCCAAAGTCTACTTTTATACAACAAAAAAGAGATAGCAGATTATGCTATCTCTTTTAGTATGACCCGTACGGGATTCGAACCCGTGTTACCGCCGTGAAAGGGCGGTGTCTTAACCACTTGACCAACGGGCCAATTACTGGCAGAGAAGAAGGGATTCGAACCCTCGCACCGCGTTCGCGATCTACTCCCTTAGCAGGGGAGCCCCTTGAGCCACTTGGGTACTTCTCTATAAATATGGCTCCGCAGGTAGGACTCGAACCTACGACCGATCGGTTAACAGCCGATAGCTCTACCACTGAGCTACTGCGGAACAATTATGGTGGGCCTAAATGGACTCGAACCATCGACCTCACGCTTATCAGGCGTGCGCTCTAACCAGCTGAGCTATAGGCCCATAATTGAAAAGCGGGTGAAGAGAATCGAACTCTCGACCAGAGCTTGGAAGGCTCTTGTTTTACCACTAAACTACACCCGCATTAAATTGAAAATGGTGAGCCATGAAGGATTCGAACCTTCGACCCTCTGATTAAAAGTCAGATGCTCTACCAACTGAGCTAATGGCTCATTTTGAAAGTGGTGCCGGCTAGAGGACTTGAACCCCCAACCTACTGATTACAAGTCAGTTGCTCTACCAATTGAGCTAAGCCGGCTTGCGACTTCAAAATGGTGGCTCGGGACGGAATCGAACCGCCGACACGAGGATTTTCAGTCCTCTGCTCTACCGACTGAGCTACCGAGCCTTATTAAAATGGCGGTCCCGACCGGGGTCGAACCGGCGATCTCCTGCGTGACAGGCAGGCATGTTAACCACTACACCACGGGACCATTTGGTTGCGGGGACAGGATTTGAACCTGCGACCTTCGGGTTATGAGCCCGACGAGCTACCGTACTGCTCCACCCCGCGATGATATAATATGTAATTTAAGAAAAAATGGAGGAGGTAGAGGGATTCGAACCCCCGCGCGACTCTCGCCGCCTGTCGGTTTTCAAGACCGATCCCTTCAGCCGAACTTGGGTATACCTCCGAGATATAAACCTTTAGTGGTGGACCTTGTAGGACTCGAACCTACGACCGGACGGTTATGAGCCGTCTGCTCTAACCAGCTGAGCTAAAGGTCCTTTATGGTAGCGGCGGAGGGGATCGAACCCCCGACCTCACGGGTATGAACCGTACGCTCTAGCCAGCTGAGCTACACCGCCATAAATGATATTAAAATAAGTGGAGCCTAGCGGGATCGAACCGCTGACCTCCTGCGTGCAAGGCAGGCGCTCTCCCAGCTGAGCTAAGGCCCCATGTTTTTGGGAATATCGGGAAGACAGGATTTGAACCTGCGACCCCCTGGTCCCAAACCAGGTGCTCTACCAAGCTGAGCCACTTCCCGTTAATAAAAGCGCGCCCGAGAGGAGTCGAACCCCTAACCTCTTGATCCGTAGTCAAACGCTCTATCCAATTGAGCTACGGGCGCATATGGTGCCGAGGGCGGGGGTCGAACCCGCACGGTGGTCACCCACCGCAGGATTTTAAGTCCTGTGCGTCTGCCTGTTCCGCCACCCCGGCATGTCATATTGAAAATTGGAGCGGAAGACGGGATTCGAACCCGCGACCCCAACCTTGGCAAGGTTGTATTCTACCACTGAACTACTTCCGCAAGACATGTTTGAGATATTTTATTAAAAGTGCGGGTGAAGGGAGTCGAACCCCCACGCCAAAGGCGCTAGATCCTAAGTCTAGTGCGTCTGCCAATTCCGCCACACCCGCATATTAATATTTTAAGAAAAAATGGGGCGACTGATGGGAATCGAACCCACGAATGCCGGAGCCACAATCCGGTGCGTTAACCACTTCGCCACAACCGCCATGATTTTCTGGTGCCGACTAGAGGACTTGAACCCCCAACCTACTGATTACAAGTCAGTTGCTCTACCAATTGAGCTAAGTCGGCTAAATGGTGGAGGATGACGGGATCGAACCGCCGACCCCCTGCTTGTAAGGCAGGTGCTCTCCCAGCTGAGCTAATCCTCCATTTGCCTGGCAACGTCCTACTCTCACAGGGACAAGGTCCCAACTACCATCGGCGCTAGAGAGCTTAACTTCCGTGTTCGGTATGGGAACGGGTGTGACCTCTCTGCCATCATTACCAGACTGTATTCATTTAAGACAAGAATTATTGTAACTCATTTAACTTCTAAAGTCAACAAGTTTTTTATATTCTTTCAAAACTAGATAACATTGCTTCATATTATATGGTTAAGTCCTCGATCTATTAGTATTCGTCAGCTCCACATGTCACCATGCTTCCACCTCGAACCTATCAACCTGATCATCTTTCAGGGATCTTACTAGCTTACGCTATGGGAAATCT